>CALEZJ010000028.1 GCA_937927885.1 uncultured Paracoccaceae bacterium
GCTCTGGCCCCGGATCCCGCGCTGGGTGCAACCTCGGTCACGCTGATCGTGCGCGACTCCGAGGGGTCGATCGTTGATTCGCGCCCCCTCGACCCCACGTCGCAAAGCTATTCCTGGGATGGCCTGCGCAGCGACGGACAGCCGCTGGCCGATGGCACCTACACGTTCGAAATCGAATCGGCGGCGAACGGGACCGTTCTCGATACGCAGCCCGTCGCCGCCTACCTGCCCATCGTCGAGGCTCGCTACGAAGGCGGGGCGACGATGGTCGTTTTTCCCGGGGGTCTTTTTGTCGACAGCAGCAATGTCACCGGCCTGCGCCGCCCGGCCGGTTGACGGATCATGTCATCGCAAGGATCGCCACCGCGCCGAGGATCGCAACACCGACACCGGTGACGAACCACCCCAGCCGACCCAGAACCCGCGCCGACTGGGCCGGTTCCCGGGCTCGGCGGCGGTTCAGCGCCTCGTCCAGGGCGCCCGGCAGATGGGGGCCAAAGCGCGCGAGTACCTTGGCCGCGCGCGCCAGATCGCGCAGCAGGGCGGCCGGCCCCAGATTGGCCCGGATGTAATCCTCGACCACCGGCTGCGCGACGGTCCAGATGTTGATCGACGGGTTCAGCGACCGCGCGACCCCCTCGACCACCACCATCGTGCGCTGGAGCAGGATCAGTTCGGTCCGCGTCTGCATGCCGAACCGCTCGGTGACCTCGAAGAGGTAGTTCAAGAGCCTCGCCATCGAGATACGACTGGCGTCCATGCCGAAGATCGGCTCGCCGACCGACCGCAGCGCGCGGGCGAATTCGTCGATGTCGCGGTCGGCGGGGACATAGCCCGCCTCGAAATGCACCTCGGCGACGCGGCGATAATCCTTGCGGATGAACCCGAACAGGATCTCGGCGTAAACCCGCCGCGTGTATTCGTCGATCTGCCCCATGATCCCGAAATCATAGGCGATCAGGTCCCCGTTCGCGGCAACCTTCAGGTTGCCCTGATGCATGTCGGCATGAAAATACCCGTCGCGCAGCGCGTGTTTCAGGAACAGGGTCAGCACCCGTTCCCCCAGTTCCGTCCGGTCGACCCCCAGCGCGTCGATGGCGGCGTTGTCGCCCAGCGGAACACCCTCGGCCCAGCCAAGAGTCATCATGCGGCGCGCCGACAGATGCCAGACCGGACGCGGCACGCGGAATCCTTCGTCGCTCTCGGTGTTCGCGGCGAATTCGGCGGCGGCGGCGGTTTCCAGCCGCAGGTCCAGCTCGCCCAGCACGACACCCTCGAAATGCGCGATCACATCGGTCGGCCTGAGCCGCCGTGTCGAGGGCAGCGTGCGTTCGATCAGGCTGGCGGCCAGATAAAAGGCGTCGATATCGCGGCGAAAGGCCCGTTCGATCCCCGGGCGCAGCACCTTGACCGCGACCTCCTCGCCGGTGCCGGCGATGCGGGCGCGATGCACCTGCGCGATCGAGGCGGCGGCGACCGGTTCGGAGAACTGGTCGAACATCGCCTCGATCGGCTGTTCCAGCTCGGCCTCGATCATGGCGCGGGCCTCGGCCTGCGGGAAAGGCGGAAGCTGGTCCTGCAGATAGCGCAACTGGTTGGCCAGATCGAGACCGACGATGTCCGGGCGCGTCGACAGGATCTGCCCGAACTTGATATAGGCCGGACCCAGCGCCGTCAGCGCACGGGTCAACGGCGGCAGGGCGGGGTCACCGCGCAGGCCAAGAAAGGCAAAGGGCCAGCCCATCACCCGCGCCAGGAACCGCAGCCGGGGCGGCACCTTCATCGCCTCGAGGACGACCGGCATGGCGCCGGTGCGCTCGAACGTGGCACCGGTGCGGATCAGCCGCCAGACATTGTGCGGGCCCTTCACGTCAGATCTTCCAGCCCGAATGCAGCGCGGCGATCCCCAGCGTCAGGTTGCGGTATTTCACCTGCGCGAATCCGGCGCGGCGGATCATCGCGGCAAAGGTTTCCTGATCTGGGAATTTGCGGATCGATTCCACCAGATATTGATAGGAATCGCGGTCCCCCGCCACGATCTGCCCCATCCGCGGGATGACGTTGAACGAATAGAGGTCATAGGCCTTTTGCATCAGCGCGTTCGGGATCTGGCTGAATTCGAGCACCATCAACCGGCCGCCGGGTTTCAGCACCCGGTATGCCTCGGCCAGGGCGTCGGGGATGCGCACCACGTTGCGGATGCCGAAACTGATCGTGTAGGCGTCAAAGGTATTGTCCGCAAACGGCAGTTCCATGGCGTCGCCCACGATCCAGTCGAGGCTTGCGGCCAGTTGCCCCGCCTCGGCACGCTGGCGCCCCTCGTCCAGCATCGCCGCCGTCATGTCGAGCACCGTCGCACGCGCCCCCGCGCCGGCCCGGCCCAGAAAGCGGAACGCCACATCGCCGGTGCCTCCGGCGACGTCCAGCAGGTGCTGGCCTGCACGCGGTGCCAGCCAGTCCATCATCGCCTCTTTCCAGATGCGGTGGATGCCCAGGCTCATCAGATCGTTCATCACGTCGTATTTCGACGCCACCGAGGAAAAGACCCCATGGACCATCCCGGCCTTCTGGTCCTCGTCGACGGTCTGAAAACCGAAATGCGTGGTGTTGCCGTTCGGGCTCATGGCGCCCCCCTGATCTTGCGGTTGGTCCCTCCATAGCCGAGGATGGCCCCCGTCACAATGCGACGAGCGCGCCAACATGCCCGAACTGCCCGAGGTCGAAACCGTCCGCACCGGCCTGATCCCCGCGATGCAGGGCCAGCGGATCGCGCAGGCCGAAGTCCGGCGCGCCGACCTGCGCTGGCCCTTTCCGCCCGGGATGGCCGAACGCCTGACGGGGGCCCGTGTCGAGCATCTGCGCCGCCGGTCGAAATACCTGCTGGCCGACCTTTCCACCGGCGAAACGCTGCTGATCCATCTGGGCATGTCGGGGCGCCTGACCATCAGCGGGCTGGCTGCCCCCTTTGTCCCCGGTCAGTTCCACCACGCCCATCCGATGCCCGAAAAGCACGACCATGTGGTCTTTCAGATGGAGTCGGGCGCGCGCATCACCTTCAACGATCCCCGCCGTTTTGGCGCCATGGACCTGATTGCGACCGCCAGCGCCGAACGCCACCCGCTGCTGGCCAGTCTGGGGCCCGAACCCCTGGGAAATGCCTTTCACGCCGATCATCTGGCCGGGCGGCTGGCCAACCGCAGGGGGCCGGTCAAGGCGCTGCTTCTGGACCAGAGCCATGTCGCCGGCCTTGGCAACATCTATGTCTGCGAGGCGCTGCACCGGGCCGGGATCGATCCGGCGCGGGCGGGCGGCGACATCGGGCGGGCGCAGATCGAGGCGCTGGTGCAGGACATCCGCGCCGTGCTGGCCGAGGCGATCGCGGCGGGCGGATCGAGCCTGCGCGACTACCGCCAGGCGGATGGGGAACTGGGCTATTTCCAGCACCGCTTCCGGGTCTATGACCGCGAAGGCGCGCCTTGCCCCACCCCCGCCTGCCCCGGGACGATCCGGCGCATGGTGCAATCGGGGCGGTCGACCTATCACTGCCCCGTCTGTCAGAGATAGCTTGAACCCCGGCCCCATCCTGCTAGACACGGGCCCGTGAACGACCGCAGGGAAACCCATGGCGTACGAAACCATTCTCGTCGAGATCGACCATTATGTGGCGCTGATCCGGCTCAACCGACCCGAGGCGCTGAATGCGCTGAACTCGAAACTGCTGGGCGAACTGGCCGAGGCGCTCAGGGCGGCCGACCGCAATGACAAGGTGCGCTGCATCGTGCTGACCGGCTCGGAAAAGGCCTTTGCCGCCGGCGCCGACATCAGCGAGATGGCGAAGAAAAGCTTTGTCGACATGTTCGAGGAAGATTTCTTCACCCCGGAAACCGAGGCGCTGCTGGCCACGCGCAAACCGGTCATCGCCGCCGTGGCGGGCTATGCGCTGGGTGGTGGCTGCGAACTGGCGATGATGTGCGACTTCATCATCGCCGCCGAGAACGCGAAATTCGGCCAGCCCGAAATCAACCTGGGCGTCGTCGCCGGGATCGGCGGCACCCAGCGCCTGACGCGATTCGTCGGCAAGTCCAAGGCGATGGACATGCACCTGACCGGCCGTTTCATGGATGCCGAAGAGGCCGAACGCTCGGGCCTCGTCAGCCGTGTCGTGCCGACGAAGAAGCTGATCGAGGAAGCGCTGGCCGCCGCTCAGAAGATCGCCTCGAAATCCGGGATCGCGGTCAAGGTGGTCAAGGAATCGGTCAATCGCAGCTATGAAACCACGCTGCGCGAGGGTCTCCTGTTCGAACGGCGGATTTTCCACGCGCTTTTCAACACCGAGGACCAGAAGGAAGGCATGAACGCCTTCCTCGAAAAGCGCGAGGCGCAGTTCCGCGACCGCTGAGGCGAATAGGCCCTTTTCTTTTCGTCGCCGCTGGCCTATACGCCGCCCCACATGCGCGTGGGCCCGCTTAGGCAGGAATCGACCTGATCCGTCCGGATCGGTGGGTCTGTGTGTAAATCCATTGAAACAGACCCTGAAAGAGACCACCCATGGCCAACAACCCGCAGTCGAAAAAGCGCGCCCGTCAATCCGAGGCCCGCTTTGACATCAACAAGGCGCGCCGCTCGCGCATCCGCACCTTCCTGCGCAAGGTCGAACAGGCCATCGCCTCGGGCAATCTCGACGCCGCCAAGGCCGCTCTGGCCGCGGCCGAGCCGGAACTGGCGCGCGGCGTGACCAAGGGCGTGCTGCACAAGAACACCGTCGCCCGCAAGGTTTCGCGCCTCTCGGGCCGCGTCAAGGCGCTGAACGCCTGAGGCGTAACACCTTGTTAATGAATGAAAAGCGCACCCCCGGGTGCGCTTTTTTTCATGGTCTGGCCCGTTTTTTCAGGGACGGGCCGCCGCTGCTGTGGCGCAAAACCCACGCCGGGGCGATTCCTTTTTGCCCCCCGGCCTGTCAAGCAAGTTGTTCGGTTGCCGCTGCCTTGGCGGGCGCGCTAGCGTGTGCAAGTGATTCAAGCTGCCCTGGGGGGGTTGTTTGTCGACGTGTTCCTTGCTGCCTGCCGGGTGCTTTCCGGTCAGGCAAGCAAGCGTGTGTGGCTCCGTGTTCCTTTGGATCGCGGGCAGCGTCCTCCTTTTGCCGTCAAGGCAGCTTGAGCAAGAGAAACAGCGATCCGGGACAACCGGACGCGGCAGAAATGAAGCCGTGCCTTCGGGTGCGGGCATGGGTCGGGACAGAATGACAAACGCGGTGTGGGGCGATGTACGCAGCAAGCTCAGGACGATCATTGGCGAAAGCAACTTCATCACCTGGATCGCCCCGCTCGACCTGACCGGGGTCGATTCGGGTGTCGCGCGCCTTGCCGCGCCGACCAATTTCATCGCCAACTGGGTGACCCGGAATTTCGCCGACCAGATCCTCGGCACGCTGAACACCTGCGGCGCGCAGGCCCATCGGCTCGAGGTGCTGGTCACCCCCCGCACCCCCAGTTCCGACCGCGTGCACAAGACGCTGGCCACCCCGGCGCTGCCCACCCCGGCCGAGCCCGCGCCCCGGACCGCCGCGCCCGCCCGCGCGGATGACGACCTTCCCGGCGCCACGCTGGATGCGCGCTTCACCTTCGACAATTTCGTGGTCGGCAAGCCGAACGCCCTGGCCCATGCCGCCGCCCGCCGCGTGGCCGAAGGCGGCCCCGCCACCTTCAACCCGCTGTTCCTTTATGGCGGCGTAGGGCTGGGCAAGACGCATCTGATGCACGCCATTGCCTGGGAATTGCAGACCAGAAACCCCGAAGCCCGCGTGCTTTACCTCAGCGCCGAGCAATTCATGTACCGCTTCGTGCAAGCCCTGCGCGAACGCCAGATCATGGATTTCAAGAGCCTGTTCCGGTCGGTCGACATCCTGATGGTCGACGACGTGCAGTTCATCGCCGGCAAGGAATCGACGCAGGAAGAGTTCTTTCACACCTTCAACGCGCTGATCGACCAGAACAAGCAGATCGTGATTTCCGCCGACCGCGCCCCCGGCGAGATCAAGGATCTGGAAGAACGCATAAAAAGCCGACTGTCCTCGGGCCTCGTGGTCGATCTGCACCCGACCGATTACGAATTGCGGCTGGGCATCCTGCAGCAAAAGGTCGACCTGAACCGCGCCCATTACGGCGACGTGACCATCGCCCCCGATGTGCTGGAATTCCTCGCGCACCGCATCACCACCAACGTGCGGGTGCTCGAAGGGGCGCTGACCCGGCTTTTCGCGCTGGCCTCGCTCCTGGGCCGCGAGGTCACGCTGGATCTGGCGCAGGATTGCCTCGCCGACATCCTGCGCTCGTCGGACCGCAAGGTCACGGTCGAGGAAATCCAGCGCAAGGTCGCCGACCATTACAACATCCGCCTGTCGGACCTGATCGGCCCCAAGCGCCTGCGCACCATCGCCCGGCCCCGGCAAGTGGCCATGTATCTGGCAAAGCACATGACGACGCGCTCGCTGCCGGAAATCGGGCGGCGGTTCGGCGGGCGGGATCACACGACAATCCTGCACGGCGTGCGAAAGGTCGAGGAACTCCGCGCCTCGGACAGCCAGTTGGCCGAGGACATCGACCTTCTGCGCCGTCTCCTGGAAAGCTGACCCCAAAGCGCACCTTGACGTGGCCGGCAAAGGGCCGCAAACAAAGGCAAACGAACGGGCCGGGCTGGCGCGCGCCAGCACCGGCCTCATGTGTCGGAGGGTGAGGCGATGAAACTGTCGATCGAACGCGCAACGCTGCTCAAGGCCGTCGCGCAGGCGCAATCGGTCGTCGAACGCCGCAACACCATCCCGATTCTCGCCAATGTGCTGATCGAGGCCGAGGGGTCCACCGTCAGCTTCCGCGCCACCGATCTGGACATCGAGGTGGTCGACCGCGCCCCCGCGATGGTCGACCGCGCCGGCGC
>CALEZJ010000029.1 GCA_937927885.1 uncultured Paracoccaceae bacterium
CCCCCCGTCTGCGCGCAATTCAGAGCGCCTGCGAGGCGCTGCCTGCCTTTGCCGCCGCCCACCCGTCGCGCCAGCCGGATTCCGAGTAGCCGGAAAAAGTGACCGCTCGGTCAACAAATTCTTCTTGCAGGAATCGGCCCCGCGTGGAACCGTGCAGGCGCAACGATCTGTCAGGCCGAGCCCCGCCAACGCAAGAAAATGTTGGCAATATAGTGCGACCTGTGCCATCAACTGCAACATAATGCCATAACGTGTCTTTGGGAGGAGCACAAATGATCCATCGCAGAACCCTCGTTGCCCTGATGGGCGCCGCCGCCGCGCTGGCGCTGACCTCGGGCGCCGCCCTGGCGCAGGAATTCACCCTGCGCATGCACCAGTTCCTGCCCGCCCAGGCCAATGTGCCGCGGCTGGTGCTGGATGTCTGGGCGGACAACGTCGAACGCGATTCGGGCGGCCGCATCCGCATCGAGCGTCACGCCGCCATGGCGCTGGGCGGCACCCCGCCTGAACTGATGGACCAGGTCATGGACGGTGTCGCCGACATCATCTGGACGGTGAACGGTTATACGCCGGGCCGCTTCCCGCGCACCGAGGTTCTGGAACTGCCGTTCTTCGTGTCGGACGCCCGCGCCGCCTCGGCCGCGCTTTGGCAGATGTACGAAGAGCACATGCGCGACGATTTCGAGGGTGTTCACATGCTGGGCATGTGGGTGCACGGCCCCGGCATGTTCCACACCAACCGCCCGGTACGCGTCCCCTCGGATCTGCAGGGCATGAAGATCCGCGGCGGTTCGCGTGGGGTGAACGGTCTGCTGGGCCTCGTCGGCGCCGAGGCCATCGGCATGCCGGTGTCGCAAGTGCCCGAGTCGCTTTCGCGCGGCGTGATCGACGGCACGACGATCCCGTGGGAGGTGACCACCTCGCTGCGCGTCGCGGAACTGGTGAACAACCACACCGAATTCGGATCGGCCGCCGGGCTCTACACGCTGACCTTCTCGTTCGCGATGAATCAGGACGTCTACGACAGCCTGCCCGCCGATCTGCAGGCGGTCATCGACCAGAATTCGGGGCTCGACTTCTCGGTGTTTGCGGGGGGCACGCAGGCGGATGCCGACGGCCCGGCGCGTCAAGTCGCGGTGGATCGGGGCAACAACATCATCACCGTCACCGAGGAAGAGGCCGCCCAATGGGCCGAGGTCGTCCAGCCGCTCTATGAGGCCTGGATTACCGACATGAACGGGCGCGGCATCGACGGTCAGGCGCTGATCGACCAGGCCCGCGCCTTGATGGCGGCCTACGAAGCGGCGAACTGACCGGAACGAAAGAAGTGGATCGTGGCGACTGGGCCACGCCCCGATTGCCTCGCAAGGGTGGGTGCGGTGATCAAGGTCATTCACAGGATATTTCACGCCATCGCCTGGCTGATGGCCGTCTTTGGCGGCGCGGTTCTGAGCGTTCTTGTGCTCATGCTTTGCGCCTCGATCTTTGGCCGTACGGCGACCTCGATCCTGCATTCGGCATGGATGACCGAAACCGCGCCAGACCTTGCGCGCTGGCTGCTGTCGACCGGGATAGGGCCGATCTATGGCGATTACGAATTCCTCGTCGCGGGCCTTGCGCTGAGCGTCTTCTGCTTTCTGGGCTGGTGCCAGATCACCGCGGGCCATGCCACGGTGGATGTGTTCACCACGGCCCTGCGCGACCGGCAGCGGCGCATCCTGCAAATGGTGATCGAGATCCTCTTTGCCGTCGCGCTGGTCCTGATCGCGCTGCAGCTCTATGACGGGTTGCAGACGGTGATGCGGCGACGCTCGACAACCTTCATGTTGCAGTATCCGCTCTGGTGGAACTATCTGGCCGCCTTTGTGCCGGCAGCCATTACAGCGGCAATCGGCGTCTGGATGGCCCTGGTGCGCATCGCCGAGGCCGCGATGAACCGGCCTCTGATTACCGTGCACGGAGCAGAGCATTGAGCAATCTCGAAATCGGCATCCTGTCCTTTCCCGCGCTGCTGGTGCTGATCTTCCTGCGCGTGCCGATCGGGCTGGCCATGTTCATCACGGGCTTTGTCGGCTATTTCCTGGTGACCGGCGACACCCGCATGCCGATGGCCCGGCTGAAATCGGCTGCATATTCCACCTTTGCCAGCGAATCGCTGGCGGTGATCCCGATGTTCCTGCTTATGGGGTATTTCGCCACCATCGGCGGGATGTCCAAGGCTCTGTTCAAGGCTGCCGAGGCGTTCTTGGGCCACCGCAAGGGCGGCGTGGGGATTGCCGCGATTGCCTCCTGCGCGGGGTTCGGGGCGATCTGCGGTTCGTCTCTGGCGACCGCCGCCACGATGGGCCGGGTCGCCCTGCCGGAACTGAAGCGGTTTGGCTATCACGGCGGGATTTCCACCGCGCTCCTGGCCGCCGGGGGAACGCTGGGCATCCTGATCCCGCCCTCCGTCGTTCTGGTGATCTATGCGATTCTGGCCGAACAGAACATTGCCAAGCTGTTCCTGGCTGCCTTTGTGCCGGGGCTTCTGGCCGCGATCGGCTACATGATCGTCATTCGCATCTATGTGCATCTTTACCCCGAGCGCGCGGGCACGGCCGAACGCGTGCCCATGGCCCAGCGCTTTCGTCTGCTGGCCTCGGTCTGGCCCGTGCTCCTTGTCTTTGCCGCGGTGGTGGGGGGCATCTATGGCGGCATCTTCACCCCGACCGAGGGCGCGGCCATCGGCGCGCTGGGCACCGGGCTCATCGCGCTGGCCAACCGGGGCCTGACCTGGCGCACGCTGCTGGACAGCTTCACCTCGACGGCGCGCTCAACGGCGATGATCTTTTTCATCGTCTTTGGCGCTGGCTTCTATAACAGCTTCCTTGCGCTGACCCAGGTTCCGCAATCCCTGTCGTCCTGGGTCGTGGGGCTGGGCCTGTCGCCGATCATGGTGCTGGTGGTGATCCTGGCGATCTATCTGGTGCTGGGCTGCGTGATGGACAGCCTGTCGATGATCCTGTTGACGATCCCGATCTTTTTCCCGGTGATGATGGCGCTCGACTTTGGCATGTCGCCCGAACATGTGGCGATCTGGTTCGGGATTCTGGTGCTGATCGTGGTGGAAACCGGGCTGATCACCCCGCCGGTCGGGATGAACCTGTTCATCATCAACGCCATGGACCGCGCCACACCGATGATCCAGACCTACAAGGCGGTGATCTTCTTTGTCGCCTCGGATCTGGTGCGGGTGGCGATCCTGGTGGCCTTTCCGGCAATCACGCTGTTCCTGATCCCATAAGCAGGCCCGGGCGGGGGAATTTCGCGATTCCCCTGCCCGAATTCCCGCGCTAGAAGCGGCGCATGAGCGACGACACCCCCCCCGAAGACCCCGGACTGGAAGCCTCCCGGATTGACGCACCCTTGGCCGAGCCCCTGCGCCGCGCCCTGGGCGAACGTTATCTGCAATACGCGCTCAGCACGATCATGCACCGCGCCCTGCCGGATGCGCGCGACGGATTGAAACCGGTGCATCGTCGCATCCTGTTCGCGATGCGCGAACTGCGCCTCAGCGCCACCAGCGCGTTTCGCAAATCGGCCAAGATTTCCGGCGACGTGATGGTCAACTATCCCCCGCACGGGGATGCGGCGATCTATGATGCGATGGCGCGGCTGGCGCAGGATTTCAACGTCCGTTACCCGCTGGTCGACGGACAGGGCAATTTCGGCAACATCGACGGCGACAACCCCGCCGCCAGCCGCTACACCGAGGCCCGCCTGACCGCCGCCGCCGAGGCCCTGATGGACGGGCTGGCCGAAAACGCGGTCGATTACCGCCCAAATTACGACGGCACATTGGAAGAGCCCGTGGTCATGCCCGCGGCCTTTCCGAACCTCTTGGCGAATGGATCCAGCGGCATTGCCGTCGGCATGGCGACCAACATCCCGCCGCACAATCTGGATGAGCTCATCACCGGTTGTCAGGCCATGCTGCGCGACCCGGACCTGACCGACGAAGCGTTGGTCACCCTGATCCCGGGCCCCGATTTCCCCACCGGCGGGGTGATTGTCGAGCCGCGCGAGTCGATCCTGGAGGCCTATCGCACCGGGCGCGGTGCCTTTCGGCTGCGGGCGCGCTGGGAGGTGGAGCAGCTTCCGCGCGGGCTCTGGCAGGTGGTGGTCACCGAAATCCCCTATCAGGTGGCCAAATCCAAGCTGATCGAAAAACTGGCCGAGGTGATCCAGACCAAGAAGGTCCCGCTGCTGGCCGATGTGCGCGACGAATCCGCCGACGATGTGCGCATCATTCTGGAGCCCCGCGCCAAGACCGTCGACCCCGAGCAGATGATGGGCATGCTGATGCGGCTGACGGATCTGGAGATCCGCTTCAGCCTGAACATGAACGTGCTGATCGACGGCCGTACCCCAAAGGTCTGCAGCCTGCGCGAGGTTCTGCGTGCCTTTCTGGACCACCGGCGCGAGGTCTTGCAACGTCGCAGCCAGCACCGGCTGGACAAGATCGACCACCGGCTGGAGGTGCTGGAAGGCTTCATCATCGCCTATCTGAACCTCGATCGGGTCATCGACATCATCCGCTATGACGACGCGCCCCGCGACGCGCTGATGCGCGAGGAATGGGGCCGCAAGTTCAAGCGCGCCACGTCCGAGGCCGATTACCGCTCGCCCCCGCCCGGGGATGGCGAACTCAGCGAGGTGCAGGCCGAGGCGATTCTCAACATGCGGCTGCGGTCCTTGCGCAGGCTCGAGGAGATGGAACTGCGGCGCGAGAGGGACGACCTCTTGCGCGAGCGCGCCGATCTCGACGACCTCTTGCAATCCCCGGCCCGCCAGTGGGACCGCGTCGGCAGCGATCTCGAATCCCTGCGCGCGCAATTCGGCGCCGCCACCGCGCTGGGCCGTCGCCGCAGCACCCTGACCGAGGTCGCCGAGGCCGAAATCCTGGCCCCCGAAGCGATGATCGAGCGCGAGCCGATCACGCTGGTCCTCTCGAAAATGGGCTGGATCCGCGCGATGAAGGGGCATCTTCCCCCCGAGACCGATTTCAAGTTCAAGGATGGCGACGAAGGCGCGCTGACCCTGCACGCCGAGACGACCGACAGGATCATCCTTGTGGGTTCGAACGGGCGGTTCTTTACGCTCTTGGGCGCCAACCTGCCCGGCGGGCGCGGCATGGGTGAACCCCTGCGCCTGATCGTCGATCTGCCCAACGAGGCGCAGGTGGTCGATCTGTTCCTCTACCGGCCCGGCGGGCGGATGATCGTCGCCTCGTCGGATGGCGACGGTTTCATCGTGGCCACGGATGAACTGCTGGCCCAGACCCGGGCGGGCAAACAGGTGCTGAACCTGCGCGACGGCGCGCGCACGCTGGTGTGCAAACCTGTCAGCGGCGACCATGTCGCGGTGGTGGGCGAAAACCGCAAGCTTCTGGTCTTTCCGCTGGCCGACCTGCCCGAAATGGCGCGCGGCAAGGGCGTCCGGCTGCAAGCCTACAAGGACGGCGGGCTTTCGGACCTGACCACGATCACCCTGGCGCAGGGCCTGTCGTGGAAGGACCCGGCCGGGCGCACCCGCCACGAGTCCGATCTGGGTGAATGGCTGGGCAAGCGGGCCAGTGCCGGGCGCATGGCCCCACGCGGATTTCCGCGCGACAACCGGTTTGACTGACCCCGGCGTTGCCTAACGGAATGGCATGGGCTAAGGCTGGGCGGTTCCCAGACGGATTGCCGCCATGCCCTTTGCCCTGTCCCTGCGCTCCTTCGCCGCGATTGCCTTTCTGGGCCTGACGGCGGCCTGTTCGACCAGCGGCGCCAATCTGGGCGACCTGCGTGAGGAATTCGGCGATTTCCGCCTGTGCTACAACATTGTCACCACCAATGACGCGGTGCAGGGTCCGCTCTCGCGCGAGGCTGACCTCGACGAATTCGCCGACCGGATCCGCGACCAGATCGACCGCCGGTTTGGCCGCTACGAGGGCTCGCACCTCTATCACATCGCCATCCACCTCGACGCCTATGTGCTGGCGCTGCCGGGGATCCCGGTGGTCGCCTCGCCACGCTCGGCGCTGATCATCAGCGTCAACCTGTGGGATGACCGGCTGGGTCGGCCGCTCCACGCCGAGCCCGAGCAATTCACCGTTCTGGAAAGCGCGTCGGGGTCCAGTCTGGTAGGTTCCGGACTGACCCAGAGTGCCGAGCAGCAGATGGCCCAACTGGCCGAAAACGCGGCCATGCGCATCGAGGAATGGATGCTGGCGAACCCGGGCTGGTTCGCCCCGGCCGTGCCGGGCGAGGCCGCGCAAACCGTGGACGAACCCGCCAGCGCGACCCCTCCCGAAGGGGCCGAAGCAGGCAGCAGCTGCGGGCGCCGCTGATCGGCGATCACGGCCGTTTCTTGCGCCAATCCGCTTGATTTTTCCGGTTTTGGCCAGTAGGACGCGCCCGACGCGGCCAGCCCGGTTGCGGGATCATGCCCGCCGCGCTCGATATCCCGTAAGGTGCGCTTCCTCGGCGCACCGCACCGAACCAGGAGGCCATCATGGCGAAGGCAAAGTTTGAACGGACGAAACCGCACGTCAACATCGGGACGATCGGTCACGTTGACCACGGCAAGACGACGCTGACGGCGGCGATCACGAAGTATTTCGGCGAGTTCCGCGCCTATGACCAGATCGACGGCGCGCCCGAGGAAAAGGCCCGCGGGATCACGATCTCGACCGCGCATGTGGAATATGAAACCGCGAACCGCCACTATGCGCACGTCGACTGCCCCGGCCACGCCGACTATGTGAAGAACATGATCACCGGCGCTGCGCAGATGGACGGCGCGATCCTGGTGTGCGCCGCCTCGGACGGCCCGATGCCGCAGACGCGCGAGCACATCCTGCTCGGCCGTCAGGTGGGCATTCCCTACATGGTCGTCTACATGAACAAG
>CALEZJ010000030.1 GCA_937927885.1 uncultured Paracoccaceae bacterium
CTGTTCAACACCGCCAACGCGCAGTGGGGCTGCCAGGGCATGCTGGCGGTCAGCTTGCCCGACCCGTCCGAGATGCTGAAGCTGGGTCTTTCCCCCGCCGAACCGGTGTTGCGGCTGTCGAGGGTGCGGCTGGCCGATGGCGAGCCCCTGGCCATCGAGAATGCCGTTGTCCCCGCGCAGGCCTTGAACCCTGAGACGCTGGGAACCTCGCTTTACGAGGCGCTGAAGGCGCAAGGGCAGATGCCGGTGCGCGCGCTGCAACGGGTGCATGCCGGCATTGCCACCGCGGACGAGGCGCGTCTGCTGCAGATTGCGCCGGGCAGTCCGCTGTTGCGCATCGAAAGGCGGTCGTTTCTGGCGAATGGCAAGCCGATCGAGGTCACGGTTTCGGCCTATCGCGGGGACCGCTATGATTTCGTCGCGGAATTGACGCTGGACGGTTGAGACCCGAACCTATCCGTTTCACGCAGACAACCTATTCCGACCATCGATTCGACCAATGCAAGATGCACCATTAAGGTGCGACCGAACGGGTCAAGGGAGGAATCCTCGCCGCTGCCACGCGGGCAGGGGCGGGGATTTGGGCGCGTCCAGAGCCAAGGGGAGATACAGAATGCACCGATCATCGCAGTCGCAGGGGCTGGTGGACCGGGTGACCGGGGCGGTCTCGATCCTGGCGGTGGGGGGCATCCTGATCGGCGCATTGGTGATCGTGGGGGATGTTCTGGGCCGCTGGCTGGTGGGCCGGTCGGTGGTGGCGCTGAACGAAATCATGTCGAATGTCTTTGCCGTGGCCATCGCTGCGACCTTTCCGGCCGGGGCTGCACGACGGGTCAACCTGTCTGTCGACCTTCTGGGCGCACAGACGGGCACGCGGCTGACTGCCTGGCTTAAGGTCGGGGGATCGGTACTGCTGGGACTGTTCTTTGCGCTGCTGGCTTGGCGGCTCTGGGCTCTGGGGGTCCGTTTTGACACGCAGGGGCGCGCGACCGCGATCCTGGAATGGCCGCTGGCGCCGACCTATTACACCGCCGCCGTGTTTCTGGGCGCGGCGGCGCTGGTGCAGGTGATGAACACTCTGACCGACCTCCGCGCCGCGCTAGCCGTGCGCGGAGGTCAGGGGTCTCGCCCGGTGATCCTGCTGTTGCTGGCGATGCTCGTGGTGACCGTCGTCGGGCTGGTCATCTGGGGCTACAGCGATTTTCGCGGCCTGAGGCGAGTGGTGATGGGGCAACCGGCGCTGGCGGTGCTGGTCGCGTTTGCCCTGCTGTGGCTGGGGGTGCTGCTGCAGCTGCCGTTGGCCACCGTGACCGCCGCCATCGGCCTTGGCGGCATGCTGTTCTATCTGGGCCCGGTGCCGGCGACCAACACCTTCGCCTCGGATGCTGCCGACTTTCTGCGGGATGCACAGGTGGCAACCTTGCCTCTGTTTCTGATCATGGGTGCCTTTGCCGTCGCGGCGGGCGTGTCGGACGACCTGTTCCGCGTAGCCGCCGCCGTGCTGGGACGCACAAGGGGGGGTCTGGCCTATGCGACGGTCGCGGGGTGCGCGGGCTTTGGCGCGGTCTGCGGCAATTCGGTTGCGACCTCTGCCACGTTCGGACGTCTCGCCTTGCCGCAGATGGCGCGGCGCGGCTATGCCCCCTCGCTGAGCACGGCAACCGTGGCGGCGGGGGGCACGCTGGGCGCGCTGGTTCCGCCGTCGGGGGTCATCATCCTGTTCGCGCTGCTGACCGAGGAATCCATCGCCGCCCTCTTCATTGCCGCCATGGTGCCCGCCCTCCTGGCCCTGTTGCTTTATTTTGCCGCAGTCTGGGTCACCATCCGGCTGAACCCCAGGCTGGTCCCCACCTCTGAACCCTCTGCGCGCGCCGATCTGCTTCCGGCCCTGCGTGGCGCGGTTCCGGTGATCGGCCTTTTCACCGTGGTTATCGGCGGCCTCTATGGTGGTGTCTTTACCGCGACCGAGAGCGCGGCGGTGGGCGCGGTGGGCGCTTTCCTCCTTGCGCTCCTGCGAGGTCGGCTCAACCGCCATACGATCCTGCAGGTGTTTTCCGAAACCACCGCCTCGACCGCGATGATCTATGCGCTGATCTTTGGCGCTCTGGCCTTTTCCTTTTTCGTCAACCTCGGCCAGACGCCGACCATGGTGGCCGAATGGATCGCCAGCTTTGATGCGCGCCCGGTGGTGATCCTGTCGCTGTTGATCGTGTTCTACCTGCTCCTGGGCTCGGTCATGGACAGCTTTGCCATCATGGTCATCACCGTCCCGGTCATCACGCCGCTGGTGCTGGGCATGGGCTATGACATCCTGTTCTGGGGTATCCTGATGCTGGTGGTGGTTGAAACGGGGATGATTACCCCGCCTTTCGGTTTGAACCTGTTCGTGCTGAAAAGCCTGCAACCCGGCACCCCCCTGAGCACGGTCATGAAGGGAGTCGCG
>CALEZJ010000031.1 GCA_937927885.1 uncultured Paracoccaceae bacterium
GCCTCTATCCCCACCGAAAGGGCGCGACCGACAGCGAGGCGCTGTTTCTCGTGGCTCTGGGCGAGGGGCTGGAGCGCGACCCGCAGCGCGCGCTCGAACGCGCAACAGCCAGGCTGGCCGCGTTGAGCCGGGCCAAGGGCACCACGCCGCATGTCCGTCTGACCGCAGCCTTTTCGGACGGCAAGACCCTTTACGCCGTCCGCTATGCCTCGGACGAGGCCGCACCCTCGCTCTGGCACCGATGGAGCGACAGCAGGGGCGGGCGTGCCGTGGTCTCGGAACCGCTCGAAGCCGAGGAGAACGGCTGGGAGGTGATCCCGCAGGGCTCGTTCTGCACGTTCCGCGGTGCGACCGTCGAAATCCGCCCCTTCTCGCCCGAGGCGCTGGCAGAGGCGGCCTGAGGTCCGCGCTTGACATCAGGCCGCCCGTCCAACACCACCGCGTCATGGACCACACCGCCTTTCTTGCCTCGCTCGACAGCGAAACGCGTCACCGCCTGACGGCGCGTCGACGCGGGCAGGGACTGGTGCATCTGAGCCTTCACCTTGGCGTACTGGGGCTGACGGGGGCGGCGATTGCGTTGGGGGTGCCCGGCTGGCCGCTCTTCTTGCTGCCGTATGGCATCCTGCTGGTGTTCCTGTTCACGCTGCAGCACGAATGCACGCATCGCACGCCCTTTGCCTCGGACCGGCTGTGCGATCTGGTCGGTCACGGGATCGGTGCACTGCTCCTCAACCCTTTTGTGTGGTTTCGCTATTTCCACCTGGCGCATCACCGCTTTACCAACGTTGCGGGTGATCCCGAACTCGACAGCCCCAAGCCTGCCACCCGCACGGCCCTTGTCTGGCACCTCACCGGCCTGCCGCTGTGGTGGGGGTCGCTGAGCCTGATCCTGCGCCTCGCCCTTGACCGCGAGCGTCCGGCCTATCTTCCTGAACGCGCCCGTCCCCGCGCGGTGCGCGAGGCGCGTGTCCTGATCTTCCTCTACGCTCTTGTTGCGACCAGCCTGATCTGGACGCCGATAGCCCTGTGGCTCTGGGTGCTGCCCGTACTTCTGGGCCAACCGTTCCTGCGCCTTTATCTGCTGGCCGAGCATGGCGACTGCCCGCAGGTCGCCGACATGTTCGCCAACACCCGTACCACCCTGACCATCGCGCTGGTGCGGTTTCTGGCCTGGAACATGCCCTATCACGTCGAGCACCACGTCTATCCATCGGTCCCCTTTGACCGGCTGCCAGACCTGCACGCGAGGATCCGCAACCATTTGCAGGTCACCGCCCAAGGCTATGGCGCCTTTGCGCGCGAGTTTCTGGCGCGGCGGCGTTGACGGGGCTTGCGCCCGGCTGCGGCAGAGGGCATCTAGGGAACAAGTGGAGAACGCATGAGCGACCGCAGCCTGTCCCAACTCGCCATGGCGAGCGCCGCCGCCTCGCGGTCGGCGCGGTATCTTGACGGCCTGAACCCGCCCCAGCGCGAGGCGGTCGAGGCGCTCGAAGGCCCGGTGCTGATGCTGGCCGGGGCCGGCACCGGCAAGACCCGCGCCCTGACCGCGCGCATCGCGCATCTGATCGCCACCGGCACCGCGCGACCCAATGAGATCCTCGCCGTGACCTTTACCAACAAGGCCGCGCGCGAGATGAAGTTGCGCATCGGCAGCCTCTTGGGCGACGCGGTCGAAGGGATGCCCTGGCTGGGCACCTTCCATTCCATCGGGGTGAAATTCCTGCGTCGGCATGCCGAACTGGTGGGGTTGAAACCGAATTTCACCATCCTGGACACCGACGATCAGTTACGTCTGATGAAACAGTTGATCCAGGCCTGGAACATGGACGAAAAGCGCTGGCCCGCCCGCGCCCTCGCCTCGGTGATCGACGGCTGGAAGAACCGCGCCTGGCGGCCCGAGGCCGTCCCGGGGGCCGAGGCCGGGGCCTTCAACAACCGCGGGACCGAGCTTTACGCCGCCTACCAGGAACGCTTGCGCACGCTCAACGCCTGCGATTTCGGTGACCTGCTCTTGCATGTTGTGACAATCTTCCAGACCCGGCCCGATGTGCTGGCGCAGTATCAACGCTGGCTGCGGTTCATTCTGGTCGATGAGTATCAGGACACCAACGTCGCGCAGTATCTGCTGCTGCGGCTCCTGGCGCAATCTCACCACAACATCTGCTGCGTGGGTGACGATGACCAGTCCATCTATGGCTGGCGCGGCGCCGAGGTCGGCAACATCCTGCGGTTCGAGCGTGACTTTCCCGGCGCGCGGGTGATCCGGCTGGAGCAGAACTATCGCTCGACGCCGCATATCCTCGCTGCCGCCTCGGGGGTGATCGCGGGCAATCAGGGGCGGCTGGGCAAGACGCTCTGGACCGAGGCCCAGGGCGGCGAAAAGGTCCGGCTGATCGGCCATTGGGACGGCGAGGACGAGGCGCGCTGGATCGGCGACGAGATCGAGGCGTTGCAGCGCGGCAGCCGGGGTCTGGATCGTATCAGTCCCGACGGCATGGCAATTCTGGTGCGCGCCAGCCATCAGATGCGCGCGTTCGAGGACCGCTTTCTGACCATCGGCCTGCCCTACCGCGTGGTCGGCGGCCCGCGTTTCTACGAGCGGCTCGAAATCCGCGATGCGATGGCCTATTTCCGGCTCGCGGTCAGCCCCTCGGACGATCTGGCGTTCGAGCGTATCGTCAACACGCCCAAACGCGGGCTGGGCGACAAGGCGGTGCAGGCGATCCAGCGGGTTGCGCGCGAGGCCGAGGTGCCGCTCTTGCTGGGTGCGGCGCTGGTGTTGCGCGACGGGCTTCTGGGTGGCAAGGCGGCGGGGCAGTTGCGCCTGTTCGTCGAGCAGATGGCGCGCTGGCATGACCTGGTGCGCAGCCCTGTGGCGCCCGCGACCGACGATCTGGTGGTCGAGCCCGAGGGGCCGGTGGCGCGCGGCATGAACCACGTCGAACTGGCGCAGGT
>CALEZJ010000032.1 GCA_937927885.1 uncultured Paracoccaceae bacterium
CACACCCACGGGCGCGCCGTCCTTCACATAGACAATCGCATTCGATTTCACATGCTTGGCGATTTTCCATGCGAACAGCAGATCCGCCATCTGGTCTGGCGTCGGCGCCTTTTTCGTCACCACGCGCAGGTCATCCAGGCCGACAAAGCCATTGTCCTTGCCCTGCACCAGGAACCCACCCGCAACCTGCCGGAAGGTGAGCCCGCCTACACGCGGGTCGGGCAGCGAATCGGTGGTCAGCAGGCGAAGATTCTTCTTGGCCGCAAAGATCGACTTGGCTTCGTCACTGGCACCGGGGGCAATCACGACTTCGGTAAAGATCCCGGTGATCTCCTGCGCGGTCGCCGCATCCAGCGGCTGGTTCAGTGCGACAATCCCGCCAAAGGCAGACGTGCGGTCGCAGTCAAAGGCGGCCTTGTAGGCGTCCAGCAGCGTCGCCCCGCGCGCCACGCCGCAGGGGTTGGCGTGCTTGATGATCGCGCAGGCCGGGCCGTCGGTGAATTCTGCCACCAGTTCGAACGCGGCATCGGTGTCGTTGATGTTGTTATAGGACAATTCCTTGCCCTGATGCTGCACCGCGGTGGCCACCCCCGGACGGCCCGATCCATCGGTATAGAAAGCCGCCGTCTGGTGCGGGTTCTCGCCGTAACGGAGGGTCTGCGCCAGCATGCCGGCAAAGACGCGGCGGCGCGGGGCTTCGTCGCCCAGTGTCGCTGCAAACCACGCCGAAACCGCGGCATCATAGGCCGCCGTGCGGGCATAGGTGTTCGCGGCCATCTTTTGGCGGAAGGCCAGCGTGGTGCCGCCCTGATCGAGTTCGGCCAGAAGTGGCGCGTAATCCTCGGGGTCGGTGATGACGGTAACAAAGCCGTGGTTCTTGGCGGCCGCGCGCAGCATCGCCGGGCCACCGATGTCGATATTCTCGACGCAATCGGCATAATCGCCACCTGCAGCGACGGTCGCCTCGAAGGGGTAGAGATTGACCACCAAGAGGTCGATGGGTTCGATCCCGTGCTGCGTCATCGAGGCCAGATGCCCGGCGTCGTCGCGCAGCGCCAGAAGTCCGCCGTGCACCATCGGATGCAGGGTCTTCACGCGGCCATCCATCATTTCGGGGAACCCGGTCAGGTCGGACACGTCGCGCACGCTCAGCCCCGCCTGCCGCAGCGCCTTGGCGGTGCCACCGGTCGAGACCAGATCGACTCCCCGCGTGGCCAGCGCGTGGGCGAGATCGATCAGGCCCGTCTTGTCAGAGACCGACAAGAGGGCGCGGCGGATGGCAAGGCGGTTGGTCATTCTTGGTCCTTTGGCTCAGGCGAACAGGTCGCGCGGCAGGGCCAGATCCTCGGCCTGGCCGATGTCGCGGATGGCCAGCGGGGTATCCTGCGCCTTTGCCAGTGTCCAGTTGATCTGTGCCGTTTCATCGAGGATCGCCGCGCGAATGACGATCTGCTGGCAGGGCCGCGGCGCCAGTCGGCCTTTTTCCAGATAGACCGAGGGCTCCAGCGCCAGCCGTCCTGGCCCGTCAAAGCGGAACACCCAGATTTCACCGGACGGCAGGGCGGCCGAGACGGCGGAGCCGTTCATGTCCAGCGATGCGTCTACATCCGGGTGCAGATGAAAGCGCAACGCATAGGAAATTCCCCGCATCCGCCCCTGCGTCAGCAGCGTGTCAAATCGGCCCCGGTGCCCGGGCTCCAGAACGGCCAGCGTGTCCTCGCCCAACAGAACCCGGCCATCACGGCCCAGATCAAGGGTGCGAACATGGGTCAGGCCATGGGTCGGCACATAGCCGTCGTGGCTGAGCAGCAGCGATGATCCGTCACGCTCGTCCGTGCGGTGAAGGGTCACGCTGCGTGGACCGTCCAGCAGCGGCGCGCCGCCTTCCTCGGGGCGCGAGGCACGACCGAACCGCGCCGACGAGGTGCCGTCGATGCACAATGTCGAATGCCTTTTCCCATTCCGGGCCAAACGGCACGCCCGAGCCGGAATTGACGATCAGCGGACGACGGTTCGAGGTGAGTTCGAAGGCCAGCATCGAAGCATGCGCGCTTGTCGCGGCGGCTCCGGACGGTGGCGGTGCGGCATCGACGATGACGCTGGTGCGCCCTCCTTCCAGCCGCGCGTAACCCATCGCGCCCGGCGAATTGGGTCTGAGCGGGACCGCGGCAAGGGACAGCGCGGCCTCCAGCCGTCCTTCGACGCCGCGTCCGCCGCCATGGAACCGCGCCAGCCCGCCATCGGTGTGGCGCAGCACGCGCAGGCACGGGGCCATGCGGGCCATTGCCTCGGTCAGAGGGGCGGGTAGCGGCAGTTCAGCCTCGCGCAGCGCCTCGGCGGCCCAGGTCAGCAGGGTGAAGACGTCCAGCACATCCTCGGGTGAGCGGCTAGCCAATCCGCCATCTGCCGTAATGTCACTGGCACAGGCGCGTGCCAGGGCAGCGCTGGCGCCGGTGCGGTGGCTTTCCATGCCGATCAACGAAAGCGAGGCACACAGAAGCCCGGTCAGCGCCTCGAATCGCGGCAGGCCGGGCGCGGCGCGGTCCCATCGGCGGGCCAGATAGGCGGTCTGGCGGCCAAGTGCCGCGAAATAGGGCTGATTTTCGGTGGCCGAGCGTCCAGAAGTCAGGAAGACCGCATGATGAAGCCAGCGCAGCACCCGCCGACCCGTCAGATCCGGTTGCCAGCCAGGCCCCTCGCCCATGCCAAAGCGGGCAATCCATTCGGCCACCCAGCCCTGAGCCGCCAGCCGGGCCGGACGCTCGCCATTCGCCGCCAGATGGTCGAGCCAGCCGAACCCGTGCAGTTCGGCCGCGAATCCCAGCGATGGGGGGGGGACGTCCCAGGGGTGGTGGGTCTCCACCATATGCCCGGCCAGCAGGAAATTGCCTGCGGCCAGTTGCCGCCCGCGCGCGAAATACCCAACTGTGCGCGGTGCCGGAATCGAGGTGAATCCAGCCGCTGCCGGTGCAGAACGCACCGCTCGTGCCGCCCAGGCATCGCCCAGACGCCTTGTCCACGCTGACCAGCCCTGTTCCATCGCCTGCCTCTTGCCTGAGGAAGGACATAGCGCCAAGGGCAGCGCCTGTCATCCCGTCAGGCGCGGTTCTGATGCAGAAGTGCCATGTAGAAACCGTCCACTCCGCCCGGATGGTCATCGGGGCGCGTGCGCCAACCACCCTCGGGCGTGGCGCGGCCAAAGGGCTGGGGCGGTGTTTGGGCGCAGAGGCCGGGGTGGCGGGAAAGAGCGGCAGCGATCTGGGCCTCGCCCTCGTCCGGCAGCAACGAGCAGGTACAATAAACCAGACGCCCACCGGGGGTCAGAAAGGTCAATGCGCGATCCAGCAGGCGGGCCTGCAGGTCGGTCAGGCTGGCCAGATCGGCAGGCTTGCGCACCAGAGGCAGATCGGGATGGCGGCGGATCGTACCGGTGGCAGTGCAGGGTGCATCGAGCAACACGGCATCATAAAGGCTGGTCGGGGACCAGGTCAGCGCATCGGCGGTGATGACCTCGGCCTTCAGGCTGGTCCGGGTCAGGTTCTGTTGCAGCCGATCCAGCCGGTTGGCCGAGACATCGAGCGCGGTGACGTGTGCCCCTGCCGCCGCCAGTTGCATCGTCTTGCCGCCGGGGGCCGCGCAAAGGTCGAGAGCACGCTCGCCGGGTTTGACCTCAAGCAGCCGTGCAGGAAGAGCGGCGGCGGCGTCCTGCACCCACCAGTCGCCCGTATCAAAGCCGGGTAGGGCCGACACCTGCTCGCCCGGAGGCAGGCGCCACGAGGCGCCGACTTGCGCGACGCCCTCGGGCGCGCTGGCGCCGGGTTTCAGCGTCAGGTCAATCGCGGCACCCGCATAATGCGCGGCCTCGATTGCCTGCACGACCGCTTCGCCATAAGCCGCGCGCAACCGGCGGCGCAGCCAGCCGGGGAGGGATTGCACCGGCATCTCGGCCCAGCCGGTCGCCTCGGCTGCGCGGCGCAGGACGGCATTGGCCATCCCGGCAGAGTGGCGGCCCTGTGGATCGGCT
>CALEZJ010000033.1 GCA_937927885.1 uncultured Paracoccaceae bacterium
GCCTATGTCAAGGCGCGCGAATGGCTTGACGCGGCCATCGCCCTGATCAAGCCCGGCGTGACCACCGACAAGGTCGCGGCGGTCTGGCCTTCGGCGGAATCGCTGGGCTTTCCCAACGAACTGGCCGCCTTTGGCCTTCAATTCGGCCACGGGCTGGGCCTCGCGCTGCACGAACGCCCGATCATCAGCCGCGCGGTCAGTTTCGATCATCCGATGGAGATCGAGACCGGCATGGTCTTTGCCCTCGAAACCTATTGCCCGGCGACCGATGGCTATTCCGCTGCCCGGATCGAGGAAGAGGTGGTCGTCACCGACCGCGGCTGCGAGGTGATCAGCCTGTTCCCGGCCGAAACCCTGCCCATCGCGGCGCGGTACTGAGGGCGGGGCATGAGCAACACCGAAACCTATCTGCGCATGTATCGCCAGATGGTGCGCATCCGCGCCTTCGAGGATCAGGCCAACCAGCTCTATCTGTCAGCCAGGATGCCGGGGCTCACCCACATGTATTCCGGGCAAGAGGCGGTTGCCGTCGGCATCTGCGAAGCGCTGCGCCCCACCGACCGCATCACCAGCACGCATCGCGGGCACGGGCATTGCGTCGCCAAGGGTGCCGAATTCAAGCCGATGTTCTGCGAATTGCTCGGCAGGGCCGAGGGGTATTGCCGCGGCAAGGGTGGCTCGATGCACATTGCCGATCAGGCGAACGGCAATCTGGGCGCCAACGCGATCGTCGGCGGGTCGATGGGCATTGCCACCGGCGCCGCGCTGTCGGCGCGTCGGCAGGGGCGCGATGATGTCGCCGTCTGCTTTTTCGGCGATGGCGCCACGGCTCAGGGCCTGATGTACGAGGTCATGAACATGGCGGCGCTGTGGCAACTGCCGGTCATCTATGCCTGCGAGAACAACGGCTATTCCGAATACACCCGCACCGACGAAATCGCCGCCGGCAGCATCCTGGCGCGCGCGCAGGCTTTCGGGATCGAATCCTTCCGGGTCGATGGTCAGGATGTGCTGGCCGTCAACGACCTGGCGCAACGTCTGGTCGCGCGCGCCCGAAAGGGCGAGGGGCCGTTCTTCATCGAACTGGAAACCTATCGTTACCATGGCCACCATGTCGGCGACATCAACCGCGGCTATTACCGGTCAAAGGACGAGGAAACCCGCTGGAAGACCGAACGCGATCCGATCGACACCCTGGCACGCTGGATGACCGGGCAGGGCCTGACCACGCAGGACGATCTTGACGCGATTGCGTCGGCGATCCGCGCCGAGGCCGAAGCGGCCGTCGCCTATGCTCTGGCCGCCCCTTTCCCCGACGCGGCCGAGGTTTCGCGCCACGTCTTTGCGGCCTGAGGAAAGATCATGCGCGAAATCACCCTGTCAAAGGCCGTCAACGAGGCGATTGCCGAGGAAATGCGCCGCGATCCGGCCGTGTTCGTGATCGGCGAGGACGTGGCCGAGGCCGGCACGCCGTTCAAGGTGCTGTCGGGGCTGGTCGAGGAATTCGGCACCGACCGCATCATCGACACGCCCATTTCCGAACCCGGATTCATGGGGATCGCCGTGGGCGCGGCGATGACCGGCTCGCGGCCCATCGTCGACCTGATGTTCGGGGACTTCCTGTTTCTGGTCATGGACCAGTTGTGCAATCAGGCGGCCAAGACGCATTACATGTCGGGCGGCAAGCTGTCCGTGCCGCTGGTCTTGCGCACCAACCTGGGCGCCACCCGCCGTTCGGCGGCGCAGCACAGCCAGTCGCTGCACGCGCTGGTGGCGCATATCCCGGGGTTGAAGGTGGCGCTGCCGTCCTCGGCCTACGAGGCCAAGGGCCTGATGAAGACCGCGATCCGGGACAACAACCCGGTGGTGATCTTCGAAGACAAGCTGATGTACAACGACAAGGCGCCGGTGCCCGAGGAGGAATACCTGATCCCCTTCGGCGTGGCCAATATCCGCCGGGCCGGGAATGACATCACGCTGATCGCCACCTCGTCGATGGTGCAGGTGGCCGAAGCCGCCGCGGCGCTGCTGGCGGCCGAGGGGGTCGAGGCCGAAGTGATCGACCCGCGCACCATCGTGCCGCTGGACGAGGCGACGATCATCGCCTCCGTGCGCAAGACGGGCCGGGCGATCGTCATCGACGAAGGCCATCGCAGTTTCGGCGTCACCGCCGAAATCGCCGCGCGCATCGCCGAAAAGGCGTTCTATCATCTGGACGGTCCGGTCTTGCGACTGGGGGCCATGGACGTGCCGGTGCCCTTTTCGCCGGTGCTCGAGGACCTGACGGTTCCGACGCCCGCCGCCGTGGTGGACGCCGCCCGCAAGCTGATGCGCGGCGAGGCCGGACATGACGCATGAGGTCATCATGCCGGCCCTCGGCATGGCGCAGTCCACGGGTCGGCTGGTTCGCTGGCTGAAGGCTGCGGGCGAGGCGGTCTCGGTCGGCGAGCCGCTGTTCGAGGTCGAAACCGACAAGACCACGATGGAGGTCGAGGCGCAGCAAAACGGCTTCCTCGCGGAGGTCGCGGTCGGCGAAGGGCAGGACGTTCCGGTCGGGCAGGTCATCGCGCGGATCGTCGCGCAGGCCGGTGGCGCCGTGCCAACCGTCGCACCCACCCCGGTGTCGCCCGCGCCATCCCCCGTGGCCCCGGTCGGCGCAGCGCCTGCCGCATCCCCCGTCGCGCCGGTTCCGGCGCCCCGCCCGATGCCGCAGCCGGGTGGCGGGCGGATCCTGGCCTCGCCAAAGGCGCGACGGATGGCGGCAGAGGAGGGGCTGGACCTCGCGCTGCTGGTGCAGGCGGGCCACGCGCAGCCCTTTCATGTCGCCGATCTCTCGCGGTTGCGCGCGCTTGCCGCGCCCGCTCGCGCCAACCCACCCGCTCCCGCCGCTGAACCCGGGCCGACGGTGGCGCAATTGCATGTCGCGGCCCGCGTGTCGCGGTCGGGCAGTGATGCCTTCCTCGCGCGCATGCGCGACGAGGCCGGGATCACCCTGGACCACCGGGCGCTGTG
>CALEZJ010000034.1 GCA_937927885.1 uncultured Paracoccaceae bacterium
GCCTGATGTTGTGCGATCAAGGGATCGATCACCGGGTCGAGATCCCCCGCCATGACCTGCGACAGCGCGTAAAGCGTCAGGTTGATCCGATGGTCGGTCAGCCGCGCCTGCGGGAAATTGTAGGTGCGGATACGTTCCGACCGATCCCCGGTGCCAACCTGCGCCCGCCGCTCTGCTGCGCGCGCCTGATCCTGTCGATCCCGCTCCAGCGCAAAAAGCCGCGCCCGCAGCACCTCCATCGCCAGCCGTCGGTTCTGGTGCTGGGATTTCTGCGCCGACGTCACGATGATTCCGGTCGGCAGATGGGTGATTCGCACCGCCGAATCGGTGGTGTTCACATGCTGGCCCCCGGCGCCCGAAGCCCGCATCGTGTCGATGCGCAGATCGCTGTCGGGGATGACCAGATCGACCTCGCTCGCTTCCGGCAACACGGCGACAGTCGCCGCCGAGGTATGGATGCGCCCGCCCGCCTCGGTCACCGGGACACGCTGGACCCGGTGCACGCCCGATTCGAACTTCAGTCGGGCAAAGACCCCCTCGCCGACGATGCGCATCACCACCTCGCGCAATCCGCCCAGTTCGGTCACGGTTTCGGAAATCACTTCGCAACGCCAGCCGCGCGCATCGGCATAGCGCTGATACATCCGCATGAGGTCAGCGGCGAACAGGGCCGCTTCCTCGCCGCCGGTTCCGGGACGGATTTCCAGAATGGCCGGGCGAGCGTCGGCGATGTCCGAGGGAAGCAACGCGAGCCGCAGATCCGCTTCAAGCTCCGGCAACAGCGCATCCAGCCGGGCCAATTCGTCGTCGGCCAGCCCGCGCATCTCGGGATCGGCGCGCAGGGCCAGGGCCTCGTCACGTTCGGCCATGGCCCCACGCCAGGCGGCCATGGCTGCGATCACGGGTTTCAGATCCTGATACTCGCGCGCGATTTCGGCCAGTTTGCCCGGCTCGGCGCCCGCCCCCAACTGCGCTTCGAGAAACTCGAAACGGCGGGAGATCTGGTCAAGGGTCTGGGCGGGGATCATGGCGCGGGTTTGCCGCCCCGCGCCCGGCGCGTCAAGGGCGCCGTCGGCCCGACGTTGTGCCTTGGGTTTCTACCGGGGCGTCAGGCCGCAGGCCAAGGGCGCGCGCGCGGCCCCCTTTCTTACAGCGGGGACGCTGCGACCATCGCCCAGTGCAGCCGCCCGTTCGCCGCGCGTGCTGCGCCAAATCCGACTTCGCGCGCCGCCGGGGCCAGCATGTTCACCCGGTGCGAGGGCGAGTCCATCCAGCCCGCAACGACCTCGGCGGCGCTCCTTTGCCCTTCGCCAATGTTCTCGACCGCCATCGCGTAGGCATATCCCTCGCGTCGCAGTCGACGCCCCAGCCCGGCGAACCAACGTCCGCGATGGGTCAGCCGCTCGCGATCGGCCATGTGGCATGCCTGTGCCTGCGCCACCCGGTCGAGGAGCGCCTCGGCCTGCAGGGATTCGCGGCCCGCGCTGACGCGATGCGCATTGGTCGCCGACAGAAGCGATGCACGAAGCCCTGCCAGATCGGCGGGCGCGTCGCAGGCCAGCACGGGACCCGCCAGAACCAGCACCAGCACAATCCAACGCAGCAGACTCACCTTGCCGTCCCCTGTCCTCAAGCGCCCAGTCTTGGCGCAAGCGCGGTCTTGCGCAACTGGTGTTCGCGCAGCGCAATGAAGATCACTGCCGAGACCACCATCCCCCCGCCCGCCACGACCCAGGGGTCGACCGGCTCGCCAAAGACCAGTGCGCCCAGACTGACCGACCAGACCAGTTGCAGCGCGGTGACCGGCTGCGTCACGCTGATCGGGGCGGCGGCAAAGGCCATGGTCATCAGATAATGCCCGGCCGTCGCTACTGTGGCGATCAGAAAGAACATGCCCATCTGTGACCAGGTGACCGGCTGCCAGACCAGCAGCGCAAAGGGCAACAGACCGACGGTCGCCGTGACCGACAGCATCGCCACCACCATCGAGGGCGAGGCAAGACCCGAGAGCCGCTTTGCCAGAAGATAGGAGGCGGCGAAGAACAGCGCGGTGCCCAGCATCGCCACGTGCCCGGTGTCCAGTTCCCGCAGCCCCGGCCGCAGGATCACCAGCGCGCCTGCGATGGCAACGCCGATGGCGACCAGCCGTCGCAGCCGCAGGGGCTCGCCCAGAAACAGCGCGGCGCCGAGGGTGATGAAGATCGGGTTCAGGTAACCCATGGCCGAAACCTCGGCCAGCGGGATGCGGGTCATGGCATAGAACCACAGGATAACCGCAAGGGTATGCGCCGCGCCGCGCCAGCCAAAGGCGCGCCAGGTCGACGGGTCCAGCCGCTCGCGCCGCAACTGGCCAAGGAACGGCAGCACGAAGACCAGTCCCACCAGATAGCGCAGAAAGGCCGATTGCGCGGCCGGGATGCCCGGTCCCATGTACTTGACCCCGGCGGTCATCAGCACAAAGCAAAGGCCCGCAGCCAGCATGTAGGCCACGCCCACCAGTGGATTCTGTTCCCGGATCAGGGAAGTATTTAACGCGTTCATGACTGAGTTCCTGCCCGCGCCTTGGCGCGAGGGCAAGGGTGAAAACCGGCTGGCAGCGGTGCCTCTGGCATTTTTTCGCTCAGGATGCGCGGGCGGGTCGGCCTGTGTGGTTCAGCGATCCCCGGGCCCCACCCGCGCTTTCTAGAGCGGCCAGATCAGCGGCACCAACAGGCTGACCGTGAGTGCCATGATCACGTTCATCGGCACTCCGACCTTAAGGAAATCCGAAAACCGGTATCCCCCCGGGCCGAAGACCAGCGTGTTGGTCTGATAGCCGATCGGCGTCGCGAACGAGGCCGAGGCGGCGAACATCACCGCCACCACCAGCGGACGCGGATCGACGCCGACGCTGTGCGCCAGCCCGATGGCAACCGGCGTCAGGATCACGGCCACGGCGTTGTTCGACACGATTTCCGTCATGAAGCTGGCGATGGCATAGATTGCCAGGATCAGTGCCCAAGGCGGCAGCCCCTCCAGCCAGGGTGTCATTGCCTCGACCATGATCCGCACCGCGCCCGATTGCTCCAGCCCCACGCCGACGATCAGCATGGCCAGGATCAGCGCCAGCAGCCGCCCCTCGATGAAGCCAAAGGCCTCTTCGGCGTCGATGCATCGCGTCAGCAGCACCACCACAACCCCCAGCAGCGCCAGGAACTGGATCGAGGCCAGTCCCAGCGCCGACAGACCCACGACTGCCGCCAGAACGCCGATGACGATGGGCGCATGGCGGCGGCGATAGGCCCGTTCGCTGGGCTGGCTGACATCGACCATGTCCATGTCGGCGGCCAGACGCCGGATATCCTCCATCGCGCCTTCCAGCAGCAGCGTGTCGCCCACCTGCACGATCAGGTCATCCAGTTGCCGCCCGATGTTCTGGCTGCGCCGGTGCACCGCCAAAGGATAGACCCCATAGCGCCGCCGCAGCCGCAACTGGCCCAGCGAGCGGCCGATCATCTTGCAGCCGGGGGTGATCAGCACCTCGACCGTGGCGGTGCGCACCGAACTCAGCTTGTCCACCACGCGCAACTCGGGGTTGGCCTGCAGGCCGAGAACCTCGGCCATCTGCGTGCGCAGCACGACCCGGTCGCCGGCCTCCAGCACCACATCGCTCATCGCGCGCCTGAGCGAGGCATCGCCCCGCAGCACGTCGATCAGGCGCACGCCGCCGCGAGTAAAGGCCTCGATCTCGGTCACCCGGCGCCCGATCAGCGACGAACCCTCGGGCACGGCAACCTCGGTAAAGAACTTCATTGGCGCCCGGTCGCCCAGCAGGGCGGCCATGGAATCGCGTTCGGGCAGCAGGAAGCGCCCGGCAAAGGCCAGATAGGTCACCCCCACCGCCGCCACGGCAAGCCCCAGCAGGCTGATTTCGAACATGCCGAAGGGCGCCAGCCCCTGCGCCTGCGCCACCCCGTCGACCAGCAGGTTGGTCGAGGTCCCCACCAGCGTGATCGTCCCCCCCATGATCGAGAAATAGCTGAGCGGGATCAGCAGTTTGGATGGCGAAACCTGCATCGCGCGCGCCAGTTGCATGAAAATGGGCATCATCACCACGACAATCGGCGTGTTGTTGACGAAGGCTGACATGGCCAGCACCGTCAAGGTCAGCACGATCAGCGTGGTGCGAGGGCGGTCGCCGACATGGGCGATGGCCAGTTGCGACAGATAGTTCAGCGACCCGGTCCGCACGAGGCCCCCGACGATCAGGAACATCCCCGCAATGGTCCAGGGGGCGGGATTGGCAAAGACTGCCATCGCCTGTCGCTCGGGCGCGATGCCGAGGACCAGCATCAGGGCGGCTCCGGCCAGGGCGACCACCTCGACCGGGTAGCGTTCCAGAATGAACATCACCAGCATGCCCGCCAGGATTGCGAGGGCGACAAAAGGCGGCCAGCCCGCGGGCAGTTCAAATCCGGCCATGTTCGGCCTCCTTCCGCCAGGCGCCGCTGCGTGGCTGGACCAGCGATAGCCCCGCCACCAGCAAGGCCAGTGCGGCCCAGACCCAGACCGAATAACGCTCGCCCAGGAGCAGCATCGCCCAGATCACCCCCATCCCGGTCACCGCATAGGTCGAGAGCGCGCCGAACACCGCCCCGGCG
>CALEZJ010000035.1 GCA_937927885.1 uncultured Paracoccaceae bacterium
GCGACGCGTGCCCGGTCTTGCGGCGTCAGCCGCAGGGTCGGGTTCAGCCCAAGTGCGACATTGTCGAAAAGGCTCAGATGCGGCAGCAGGTTGTGGTCCTGAAACAGGATGCTCAGCGGGCGTTGCGCCGGGGCCAACCGGTCGATCCGCGCGCCCTTCCAGCGGATTTCGCCAGCGACCAGCGGTACAAATCCCGCCAGAGCTCCGAGGAGTGTCGATTTTCCGGCCCCGGACGGCCCCATGACCGCCACCAGCGCCCCCTCGGGCACCGCCAGATCGGCCGCCAGAGCAAAGTCGCCCAGATCCATGCGCACCGCGTCAAGTTCCAGCATCCCGCCCTCCGATCAGCCGTTCAAGCCCTGCGAACGCCCCCAGCGCCAGCGCCATCAACAAGACGGCGACCCCCGCCGCATCCGCCATGCGAAACGCGCCCATGAGCGCGTGCATCTGCATGGGCAGGGTCTCGGATCCGGTTTGCGCGAACAAGACGATCACTCCCAGATCTCCCAGGGACAAGGCTGCCCCCAGACCCAGCGCGAACCCCGCTGGTCGCCGCAACCGCGGCCACAGCACCAGCCTGAGATGCCCCCAGGCGGACAGTCCGAGCGATTCAGAAAGCCGGGCGAACTCGGCCTCGGCGCGGCGCGCGGCGGGGATCAGCGCGCGCAGCGCAAAGGGCAACGCCATCGCTGCATTCACCACCGCGGTCACCGGTAGGGCGAGGGTTTCAGGCGCGACCAGCGGGTTGACCACGACAAAGAGGCCAATGCCGATCACCAGTGGCGAAGCGGTCAACGCGGCACTCCCCAAGGCCTCGGGCCAGCGGTGGCGCAGCGCGGCCAGGGTCAGCGCGGCGGCCATCACCCCCAAGAGCAGCACCGAAGCGCCCGCGACCATCACCGACCGTGCCGCTGCCGCCCAGACCGGCGCAGGCAGCCCTGCCACATGTGGCAGGCCCCTTGCCAGCACCATGCCCAAAGGCACCAACAGAAACGCCGCCGCCGCCCCGATGGCCAGGGTATCGACGCCGCGCGCCAACCCGCCGCCAGGCGCTGGCGCGATACGGTCAAGGCCCCCCTGCCCCACTTCGGGCCTTGTGACCAAGGCCAGCAGCCCCAGTGCGACGAAACCGACACCCGCCTGAACCGCCGCCAGAAAGGCCGCATGGCCAAGGTCGAAATCAAAGCGGAACGCCTGCCAGATCGCCAGTTCCAGCGTGGTCGCGCGGGGCCCGCCACCCAGGGTCAGGGCGACCGCGAAGGAGGTCAGGCAGATCAGGAACACGATGGCAAGCGCACCCGGCACCACGCGCGCCAGCATCGGTGCCTCGATGTGGCGCCACCGAGCCAGTGCGCCGAAACCCAGGGACTGCGCCAGCCGCAGATGCTCGCCCGGGATCCGCGCCCAGCCTTGCAGGATCAGGCGAACAGCCAGCGGCAGGTTCAGGAAAACATGCGCCAACACCACGCCCTGCAGGCCATAGATCGACAGGCGTGGCATGCCCACCAGTGCCAAGCCTTCGTTCAGCCAGCCATTACGGCCAAAAACCGCGATCAATCCGGATACGGCGACCAGCACGGGCAAGATGAACGGGGCCCCCATGAGCGCGATGAGGGCACCGCGCCCGAAAAATCGCCGCCTCGCCAACCCACGCGCGACGGGCACCGCCAGCCCGACCGAGATCATCGCCGATAGTCCCGCCTGCACCACGCTGAACCGCAACGCCGCCGTGTCCGCCGATTGCCAACCCGCCCCTTCTCCAGCCCAAAGGGCGACGGCTGCCAGCGCGCCAAGGTTCAGTGCCAACAGGGCCGCCGCCACAAGGACGGCGGCCCAGACAACTGCGCGGGGCTCAGCGCGCCAGCGCATTCCGCCAGTCAGAGAGTGCCGCGTCTCGCAGGTCCGCGGCCTCGGCAGGAGTGTAGAGGAGCGAAATGCCCGGCTGTGCCAACGTCTCGAACCCCTCGGGCAGCCCGCCATCGGGCAGGACCGCCGGATACATCCAGTTCGTCGTCGGGATCTGCGACTGGAACGCGTCGCTCAGCATGAAGTGCAGGAACCGGGCCGCCAGGTCAGGCTGATCGCTGGCGGCCAACCTCCCGGCCACCTCGACCTGCAGGTAATGCCCTTCCGCAAAAACTGCCGCCGCCTTGGACGCATCGCCCTCGGCAATCCGGTGATAGGCAGGAGAGGTGGTGTAGGACAGCACGATATCCGCCTCGCCGTTCAGGAACAGCCCGTAAGCCTCTGACCAGCCGGGCGTCACGGTCAGGATACGCGGGGCGAGGCCCTGCCAGATTTCGGCGGCGCGCTCGCCGTATGCCGCCTGCACCCACATCAGCAGACCCAACCCGGGAGTCGACGACCGCGGGTCCTGAATGACCACGCTGAGGTCGCTGGCGATCAACGCTTCGAAACTGTCCGGCGCCTCGGGCAAGCGTGAGGTATCGTAAACGAACGCGAACCAACCCCAGTCAAAGGGCAGGAACTGGGGATCGTCCCAGGCGATCGGCAGGTCGAGAGTGGGGCTGATCCCATGCGGTGCGAACAGGCCCGATTCGGCTGCCGCATGCATCAGGTTCGTATCGAGGCCCAGAACCACATCGACATCGGTGCGCGCGCCCTCCAGCATCAGCCGGGCCAGCATCGCCGCGCCGTCACCCGCCGACTGGAACACCAGATCGCAGCCGCAGTCGGCCTCGAACGCCGCTTCGATCGCCGGACCGGGTCCCCAATCAGCCACGAAGCTGTCATAGGTCAATACCCGCAGTTGCGGGGTCTGCGCCTTTGCCGCCAGCGCGCAAGCGCCAGCCAAAGCCGCAGCAAGGAAAACGGAACGCATGAGGCATCCTCCATTGCATGCGGGCGGGGTCTGGGTGGAGGATCAACCTGTCACCTTCCCTCCGCCGGTCCTAACCGGTTCAGGTTCAACGGGTCCACGGCCAAGCCGCATCTCAGCCCCTTGCAGGGCCCCCCGAGGTAGGGTGAAACATAACCCTTTGCAGCGCGTCCGCAAGGGGGCACCATGAGAGCCAGACAGGGAGGAGCCCATGCCCATCGCCATCAGTCCCGATTTCACTGGTCAGACAGTCATTTCCACCTTCGAGATGACTCCCGGCACCTGCGCCGACGTGCTTGACGCCCTGACAGCCGCCTATGAGCAGGTGATCCGCCACCAACCCGGATTTCTGGGTGGGGCGATCCATGTCAACGACGCGCAGACCCGCATCTGCACCTACTCCCGCTGGGAAAAGCGTCAGGATTTCCAGGCCATGCTGCGCACGCCGGAAATGCGTGAAAGAAACCGCGCCATTGCCGGAATGTGCGCGCGCTTCGAGCCGGTGATGTATGACGTGGTCGCGGTTTTTTGAACTGCTGCGACGGCTCGGGATGGACGACGGCGCGCCCATTCGTGCCGGGTGCTGAGCAAACCGGATCGAGATGTCCTGTCAGACCAGGGCAATGCCTGGTACGAGACTCCAGGCAGTCCCGGGGTCGCAACGACGAAGCGACCCAAGGCCCAGATCACCCGAGTCGGCACCGAAAGGTGCCTCCGACCTCTGCAACTGGCTCGCTGGCGCCCCGATGACGGCAGACCACAGAGAGCCACACCGCAGCGGGTCGGTACCGGGGCAGCTGCCCCGCGGGGCGAGGGGGCTCGATGCCCCCGAGCCCCGTTTTCCAACCTCAATAGCTGCGGATCAGCCCTACAAGTCGACCTTGAACCTTGACCTGATCGTCGCGCAGAACCCTGGTTTCATAGGCCGGGTTCGCCGCCTCCAGCGCGATCATGCCGCCTTTGCGACGCAGTCGTTTCAGCGTCGCCTCATGCCCTTCGACCAGCGCCACGACGATGTCGCCATTGTCTGCCGTGCTCTGTTCGCGGATCACGACGATGTCGCCATCGTGAATGCCCGCCTCGATCATCGAATCGCCCCGGACCTCCAGTGCATAATGGTTGCCGCGCCCGGCCAGCATCGAGCCTGGAACTGCGACATGGCGCGCAATGTCGGAGATCGCCTCGATCGGCGTGCCGGCCGCGATGCGCCCCATCAGCGGCACTTCCAGCGCGTCGACTGTTGCCACCGGCAAGGCGCGGGGCGGCGGCGCCACGGGTTCGGGCGCGCCGCCTGCGATCACACGGGCCAAACCGCGACCTTCCAGCGCTTCGGGCATGCGCACGACCTCGATGGCGCGGGCGCGATGCGCAAGACGACGGATAAACCCCCGTTCCTCCAGTGCCGTGATCAGCCGGTGAATCCCCGATTTCGACCGCAGGTTGAGCGCGTCCTTCATTTCATCAAACGAGGGCGGCACACCATCCCTTTTCATGCGGGAATCGATAAGGTCCAGCAGTTCCAACTGTTTGCGCGTCAGCATTGCGGGCTCCGGTCAAGGGCATTCAGATCTTGTTCTACGCATGTTCCCTATTTGTGTCAACCCGTTCTCACAAGGGCAGCACCGGCACGCTTTCGCCCGCACGACGCGGGCCATCACCCAGCGGACGCAGCAGCAGCGCGTTGGCCTGGGCCAGCACCGACAGCAGCGAGGAATCCTGATCGGCAAAGGGTGTCACCACTCCGCTCTCGATCCGCGCGCGCATGTAGTGGGCGCGGGGGCCAGTGGGGCCGGTGTCGCTGCCCAGTGTGGCCATCTGCACCTGCGGCAGCACATCGTCCAGCCCGAGCCACCGGCGCACCATGGGGATCAGGAACAGATGCCCGGTGACGATCGCCGAGACCGGATTACCAGGCAGCCCCAGATAGGGCACAGTCCCCAGGCGCCCGGCAATCAGGGGCTTGCCTGGGCGCATGGCGATCTTGTGAAACGCCCGATCCAGCCCCAGCTCCAGGCCGACCTTGCCCACCAGATCATGGTCGCCGACCGAGGCTCCGCCAATCGTCACTGCAAGATCCATCTGCGTCATCGCCTGCATGGCTTCGCCCAGCGGTCCTTCGCGGTCGGGAGCGATCGGCAGGATCACCCCTTCACCGCCCGCCGCGTCGATCATCGCCTTCAGGGCATAGGTGTTCGATGCAATGATCTGGTCGGGCCCGGGACTTTGCCCCGGGGGAACCAGTTCATCCCCCGTCGCCAGCAAGGCTACACGAGGGCGGCGGGCGACGGTGACCTCGGGGACGTTCATCGCGGCCAGCAGGGCCAGGTCGGCGGATGACAGGCGACGGGGGGCGACCAGAGAGAACTCCGGGCCGAAATCGCAACCTGCGGCGCGGATATTCGCGCCGGGCATCACCGACTCGCTCAGGGTCAGTCGAACACCGGCACGGAGGGTGTTTTCCTGAATGATCACCGCATCCGCGCCAGCAGGAACCGGCGCGCCGGTGAAAATTCGCAGCGCCTGCCCAACGCCAAGCGTCCCCGTCCAGGAATGCCCGGCCGCGGATTCACCGACCACCTCCAGCACGGCCCCCGCCTCTGCGTCGGCTGCGCGCAGGGCATAGCCATCCATCGCCGACGAGGCAAAGGGCGGCTGCGCGCGGGTCGACTTTGCGGATGCGCGCAGCACCCGCCCCGAGGCCAGCGCAAGCGGGACTCCTTCCAGCGCCTCGGTCGGTCGGGCAAGGGCGAGGCACAACGCCTGCGCCTCTTCGACGGTGATCATGTGATCTCTCCCATCGTGAAGGTTCCCGACTTGCCGCCTTCCTTGTGCAGCACCCTGATTCCGCCGATTTCCATCGTCTTTTCCACGGCTTTCAGCATGTCATAAACCGTCAGCGCGGCAACGGATGCGGCAGTCAGGGCTTCCATCTCGACACCGGTTTGCCCAGTGGTGCGCACTTCGGCGGTGATGCGCACGCCCGGCAGGGCCTGATCCGCCACCAGATCAACCACGACCTTGGTGATTGGCAGCGGGTGGCAGAGCGGGATGAGATCAGCGCATTTCTTGGCGGCCATGATCCCCGCCAGCCGGGCGACCCCCAGCACGTCCCCCTTTTTTGCCGTGCCCGCCAGCACATGCGCCAGTGTGGCCGGGGTCATCACCACATGCGCCTCGGCGCGGGCCATGCGGGCGGTGACAGGCTTTCCCGAGACATCGACCATCACCGCGCGGCCCTGGTCGTCGAAATGGGTGAGGCCGCTCATGCTGGCACCGGATCGGCCAAAAGGGCGCGTGTGGCGGCGGCGACATCGGCCTGCCGCATCAGGCTTTCACCGATCAGAAAGCAGCGCGCGCCGTGGCGGGCCATGTCGGCAAGGTCTGCGGGGGTGAAAAGCCCGCTCTCGCAGACCAGTTGCCGCCCGGCGGGCACGCGGCTCGCCAAGGTGCGGGTGGTGTCCAACGACAATTCGAACGTCTTCAGATTGCGGTTGTTCACCCCGATCAGTGGCGATTTCAGCGCCAGCGCACGGTCGAGTTCGTCCCCGTCATGCACTTCGACCAGCACATCCATGCCCCAGCCAAAGGCCGCGTCCTCGAGCTCGGCCGCCTGCGCGTCGGTGACCGAAGCCATGATGATCAGAATGCAATCGGCGCCCCAGGCGCGGGCCTCGGCGACCTGATAGGGGTCATAGAGGAAATCCTTGCGCAGGCAGGGAAGCATCGTCGCGGCGCGGGCCTGGGTCAGGAACTCGGGGGCGCCCTGAAAGCTGGGCGCGTCGGTCAGTACCGAAAGGCAGGTTGCGCCCCCGGCCTCGTAGGCGCGCGCCAGCGCGGGCGGGTCGAAATCGGGGCGGATCAGGCCCTTCGAGGGACTCGCCTTCTTGATCTCGGCAATCAGGCCGTAGCCCGTCGCACTGGCGCGCGCCAAAGCTGCGGCAAAGCCGCGCGGGGCGCTGGCGGCGCGGGCCGCGGCCTCGACGCCGGACAGCGGGCGCGCGGCCTTGGCTGCAGAGATTTCTTCCAGCTTGTAGGCCTTGATCCTGTCGAGAATGGTCGTCATCCGGGGCCCTCCTTGCTGGTTCTGACTAACGCGCGGGGGCGGCGATGGAAAGCGCCAACGCGCTTGCCCCCCGACAGGGGATCGCCTATCCCAGCGCCCGAAGGAGACCCGCCATGCCGCATATCCTCAGCACTTCGGATGCCGATTTTCAGGCCCGCTTCACCGCCCTTCTGGGCATGAAGCGCGAAGACAGCCCCGATGTCGATGCCGCGGTGGCCGCAATCATCGCCGATGTGCGCGCACGGGGGGACGCGGCCTTGGTCGAACTGACCGCGCGCTATGACCGGCTTTCGCTGACGCCGGATACGCTGGCCTTTACCGAAGCAGAGATTGACGCCGCCTGCGAGGTAGTGCCCGAAGATGAGCGCGCGGCCCTGGAACTGGCTGCGGCGCGCATTCGCGCCTATCACGAACGCCAATTGCCCGAGGACGCACGCTGGACGGATGCGACGGGCGCCGAACTGGGCTGGCGCTGGTCGGCGGTTTCGGCGGCCGGGCTTTATGTTCCGGGGGGGCTGGCGAGCTATCCCTCGTCGGTGCTGATGAATGCCATCCCCGCCAAGGTCGCCGGAGTCGAGCGGTTGGTGATCTGCTGCCCCACCCCGGACGGGTCGGTCAACCCCTTGGTCTTGCTGGCAGCGCGGCTTTCGGGGGTGGACACGGTTTATCGCATCGGCGGCGCGCAGGCGATTGCGGCGCTGGCCTATGGGACCGAAACGATTGCTACGGTCGACAAGATCACCGGTCCCGGCAATGCCTATGTCGCGGCGGCGAAACGGCGGGTGTTCGGGCGGGTCGGCATCGACATGATCGCCGGACCCAGCGAGATTCTGGTGATCGGCGACGGCACGGGCGATCCTGACTGGATCGCGCTGGACCTTTTGTCTCAGGCCGAGCACGACGAAAGCGCGCAGTCCCTGCTGGTGACGACCTCCGAGGCCGAGGCCGAGGCGGTGGCGGCAGCCGTGAATCGTCACCTCGAAACGCTGGAACGGCGCGCCATCGCCGGCGCCAGCTGGCGCGATTTCGGCGCGGTGATCGTCGCGCGGGATCTGGACGAGGCCGCAGCGCTGTCGAACCGCATCGCGCCCGAGCACCTGGAATTGTGCGTGGCCGACCCCGAGGCCCTGCTTACCGCCATCCGGCACGCGGGCGCGGTGTTTCTGGGCCACTGGACGCCCGAGGCAATCGGCGATTATGTCGGCGGGCCGAACCATGTGCTTCCCACGGCACGCAGCGCGCGGTTTTCCAGCGGCCTCGGCGTGCTCGATTTCCTCAAGCGCACGACCCTGGCCCGCATGACGCCGGAGGCCTTGGCCGCCATCGGTCCGGCGGCGGAAACCTTGGCGATCAGCGAGAGCCTTCAGGCGCATGGCCTGAGCGTGCGCGCGCGGCTGGACCGGCTCAACCGCCGGTAACGCGGATGTTCGGTGCGGGGGGTGGCGTTCTGGCGCACAATGGCGGGCCTGCCCCCTTCTATGGATCGCCCATGGTGCGCATGATTGCCCTGTTGACCATGATCGCCCTGCCCGTTGCCGCGCATGTGCCCGAGCCGCCTTGCGGCATTGACGAAAGCGACGGCAGCCTTTGGCCCATCACCGAGGCCCGCGACCTTGCTCCGATCTGGCCTGCGCGCCACCGGGGCGAGGTGGTGACCTACGAATGGGTCGACGTGACAGACCGGGTGCATGGCTATGTCCAGCTTTGCCAGACCGGCGAGGCGCTGCGTTATGCGATTGCCAACGAGGCGACACTGGCGCTGTCCACCCGACTGGGCGAGATGCTGGACAGCGACCGGGTGCATTCCCTGCGCGACGTGCGGCGGATGATCCGCGGCCTGGGTGGTGAAGCCTCGCTGGGTCATCGCCCCGGGCCTTGCGCCTGCGAAGCCTGGACGCGCTGAGCCGCGTTTGCACCCTTCCCATGCGCGTCCGGGCGGCGTAAGGGTTTGGCATGCGGATACTCTTTCTGGGCGATGTGATGGGCCGGTCCGGCCGCAGCGCGGTGGCGGAACGGCTGCCAGGGCTTCGGCGCGACTGGGGGTTGGATTTCGTCGTGGTGAACGGCGAGAATGCGTCGTCCGGCATGGGCCTGACGCCGGAACACGCGGTCGGCCTCTTTGCCGCCGGGGCGGATTGCGTGACGCTGGGGGATCATGCCTTTGACCAGAAGGCGATGATCGGCCACATCGACAGCGAGCCCCGGCTGATCCGCGCGATCAACTTTTCCAAGGTCTCGCCGGGGCTGGGGCATCGGGTCTTCGTGCTTGCCGACGGGCGCAAGGTGCTGGTCGCGCAGGTCATGGGGCAGGTCTTCATGAAACGACCCTTTGACGATCCGTTCTCGGCGATCGAGCCCGTCCTGCGCGCGCATCCCCTGGGTGGTGCGGTGCAGGCGGCGGTGATCGACGTGCACGCCGAGGTGACCAGCGAAAAGATGGCTTTGGGCCATTGGTGCGACGGTCGCGCCAGTCTGGTGGTGGGCACACACACCCATGTGCCGACGGGCGATACCATGATCCTGAACGGTGGCACGGCCTATCAGACCGATGCCGGGATGTGCGGCGATTATGACAGCGTCATCGGCATGCAAAAGGACGAGCCCCTGCGCCGCTTCATCACCGGCATGGCCAAGGAGCGTTTCGAACCCGCGACCGGCCCCGCGACGCTTTCGGGGGTGTTCGTCGAAACCGACGACCGCAGCGGCAAGGCGCTGAGGGTGGTGCCAGTGCGTCAGGGGGGGCGACTGGCGCCTTCGGCACCGTGACGCAGGGAAGGCCCTGGGGTTACCTTGTCCTGCTGGTGATCGGCGCCGCCTGGGGGCTGAGCGCCCCCATGATCAAGCTGGCGACCGAGGCCACCTTTCGCCCGGCCACCATCATGCTGTGGCAGGCGCTGGTCGCCGTGGTGGTGCTTGGCGTGGTTCTGGGCCTGACCGGTCGGCTGCAAAGGCTGCCCCTCGATGCGCGGCACCTGCGGCTTTATGTGGTGGTGGGTCTCTTTGGCATGGCCCTGCCGTCGCTCGCCAGCTACTCGGCCACCACCCATCTGCCCGCCGGGGTGGTCAGCGTCATCATCTCGCTGGCGCCGGTGTTTGCCCTGCCGCTGGCGCTGACCCTGGGGACCGAGCGGTTTGACGCGCGGCGCATGGTCGGCGTGGGGCTGGGCGCGTTGGCGATGGTGCTTCTGATGGCCCCCCAGACCAGCCTCCCTGCTCCGGGGCTCTGGGTCTGGGTGCCGGTGGCGGCACTGGCACCGCTCTTCTACGCCATCGAGGGGGCCTATGTCTTTGGCGCCGGTGCGGTGCGGGCGACGCCGTTGCAGGTGCTCTGGGCCGGGTATGCCGTCAGCCTGATGGTTGCGATACCGCTTGCGCTGTGGGATGGCGCGCGGGTGCTGCCCCCAGCCGGGGCGGGGCTGGCGATGGCAGGCTT
>CALEZJ010000036.1 GCA_937927885.1 uncultured Paracoccaceae bacterium
GCGGCCGGTCGTGGTGAACGTCTGCAACTTCGCCAAAGGCGATCCCTGCCTTCTGTCCTATGACGACGCGCGGACGCTCTTCCACGAATTCGGCCACGCGCTGCATCAGATGCTGTCGGATGTGACCTTCGGCTTCATCTCGGGCACCTCGGTGGCGCGCGATTTCGTCGAACTGCCCAGCCAGCTTTATGAACACTGGCTGGAAGTGCCCGAGGTGCTGGAAAAACACGCGCTGCACCACGAAACCGGCGCGCCGATGCCGGCCGACCTGCTGAAGCGGCTTCTGGACGCGGCGACCTATGATCAGGGCTTTGCCACGGTCGAATTCGTCGCCTCGGCGCTGGTGGATCTGGAGTTCCATGACGGCCCACCCCCCGCCGATCCGATGCAAAAACAGGCCGAAGTGCTGGAGAGCATCGGCCTGCCGCACGCCATCCGGATGCGCCACGCCACGCCCCATTTCGCGCATGTCTTTGCGGGCGATGGATATTCCAGCGGCTACTACAGCTATATGTGGTCCGAGGTGATGGACGCCGATGCCTTTGCCGCGTTCGAGGAAACCGGGGATGCCTTTGACCCGGAAACCGCGCGGCGGCTGGAGAAGTTCATCCTGTCGGCCGGTGGATCGGACGAGGCCGAGACGCTTTATACAGCGTTCCGGGGGGCCATGCCCGGGGTCGAGGCGCTGCTCAAGGGGCGGGGGCTGGTCGAAGGGTCAGCCTGAGGTCGGCATAGGCGCGCAGCATGGGCACGCGGCGAGGGCGAAAGCTGGTGCCTTGCGGATTTCGCTGATGCCGGGGACGTGAAAGAACCGGTAATCCTGCCGCAACTGGCACAGCGCCAGCAGCATCAGGGTGTTGTCGCCGTAAGACAGGCCCAGCGGCCAGATTTCGCGCCGGGTCTCGGCCCCCTGCCTGTCGCGGTAGGTGATGTGCAGGCTGACCTCGTCCCAGCAGGCGACGCGCAGCAGGTCCATGTCGATTGACGGCGAGGGGCGCGACTGGACCGGGCGCCAGGCCCGCAGGACGGTGTGCATCGCCTGCCGCGCCTGTTCGTCGGGCAGGGTGGCGAGGATTCGCGCCATCGCATCGCTCCCGGCACGGCTGAGGGTGTCGTCTCCCATCTGCCTGAGCGCCCCCAGCGCCAGCATCAGCGCCTCGATCTCCAGCCGCGAGAAGCTCTGCGGGGGCAGGGCCGGATCCTCGGTCAGGGTATAGCCGACGCCTGCAGCGCCGTCGATCAGCGCGCCGCCGGCGCGCAAGGTCGCCATGTCGCGATAAAGCTGGCGCTGGGACACGCCGGTTTCCGCAGCCAGACGCGCCGCTGTGACGGGCGCGGGCAGGCGGCGCAACGCGGTCATCAGGCGCATCATCCGGTCGGTTCGGGCCATAGGTTCCTGCCATGATCTGTCAGCAGGGTCAGGATAGGCAGGGATCCTCGAAAACCAAAGGAGCGTCTTGTGGCCACGCTTTTCCATTCCCCCAACAGCCGGTCCTCGGCGTTGGTTTCACTGATCGACGAACTCGGCGCGGATGTCGACATCCGCGAGGTGACGATTCCCCGCTTTGACGGCTCGGGCGGGCGAGACCCGGCCAATCCGCACCCCGAGGGCAAGGTTCCCTATCTGGTCGACGGCACGGAACACCTGCGCGAGCGCGGCGCGATCATTCTCTACCTGACCGACAGATACCCCGGGGCCGGGCTGGGCCCGGTCGAGGGCCAGCCGGGGCGCGGCGCCTATCTGTCGTGGCTCTTCTATTGCCATTCGGTGATCGAGCCGGTGTTGCTGCTGGACTTTGCGCGCCTCAGCCACCCCGCGCTATACGCGGCGATCCGGGATTCGGCGACGATGTTCGATTGCCTGTCCCAGACGCTGCGGCAGGGTCCCTGGTTGCTGGGCGACCACTATTCGGCCGCGGACCTGCTTTGTTCGGGACCGTTCCTGTGGTTCCCCGATTTTACCCCCGACGTGCCGGTGATCCGCGACTGGGTCGCACGCTGCGGGGCGCGGCCTTCGGTCCGGCGGGTCCTGGCGCGTGACGCAGCGGAGCGGGCGGCCTAGAGGCTGATCAGCGCCACCCCCGCAACCGCCAACGCGGCACCCAGCCACGCAACGGGGCGGGGGCGTTCACCGGTGGCGGCCCAGACCAGCGGAAGGATCAGCACCGGCGTAATCGAAGACAGGGTGGAAACGATCCCGACATCGCCCTGTTCCAGCGCGGCCATCAGCAGAGTCATGCCCAGCGCCGTGCCGACCAGCGCCGCCAGCATCGCCAGCGCAAAGGGTCGGCCCCGGGCGGGAACCTCGCCCGTGCGAAACCGGGGCAGCGCGGTGAGCGAAATCAGGAGGACCACGGTCAGGCCGGTGCGGATTGCCATGGCGGTAAAGGGCTCGACCCCTGCCGCCATCGCGGGCCGGGCCAGCAGGCTGCCAGCGGCCTGACCCAGCGCGGTGATCACCCCCAGCAGGATCCCGAGTCGCCAATGGGGACCGACCGCATCCCGGCCGCCGGGACCGATCGCCAGACCGATGCCGCCAACCACCAGCGCAACCCCCGCGCCCTGCCCTGCGGACACGGTTTCACCCAGAAAGACGAAACCCAGACCCAGCGAGAAGGGTGAGGTCAGCGAGAACAGAAGTGCGGTGAGCCGGGGACCGATG
>CALEZJ010000037.1 GCA_937927885.1 uncultured Paracoccaceae bacterium
ATTTCTGCCTGTCTCGTGGGCTCGGAGATGTGTATAAGAGACAGGCTGACCTGCATCGGCACGCAGCGCCTTTTTGACGAAGGCTGCGATCTGGTGATTCTGGCCTGCAACACCGCCTCGGCCGCCGCCCTCAAACGCATGCAGGAACACTGGATCCCGCCCGGAAAGCGGGTTCTGGGCGTCTTTGTCCCGCTGATCGAGGCGCTGACCGAACGCCAGTGGGGCGACAATTCCCCCCCGCGCGAGGTGGCGGTGAAACATGTGGCTCTGTTCGCCACCCCCGCCACCGTCGCCAGCCGCGCCTTTCAGCGCGAACTGGCGTTTCGCGCCATCGGCGTCGATGTCGAGGCCCAGCCCTGCGGCGGCGTCGTCGATGCCATCGAACAGGGCGACATGATCCTGGCCGAGGCGCTGGTGCATTCCCATGTCGAGGCCCTGCACCGCCGCATGCCGCGTCCCGAGGCCGCTGTGCTGGGCTGCACCCATTACCCCCTGATGGAAGACGCCTTCCGCGCCGCCCTCGGCCCCGAGGTCAAGGTCTATTCCCAGCCCGAACTGGTGGCGGCCAGCCTTGAAGACTACCTCCGGCGCCACCCCGAGATGATCGGTCCGGGGACCCGCGCGCGGTTCCTGACCACCGGCGATCCGGTCGCGGTGGGGCGCAAGGCGACCCAGTTCCTCCGACGTCGGATTCCCTTCGAAGCCGCGTGATGCGGCAAACTGCCGGTTGAAGGCCGCCCGCGGCCTCACTACCTGTTCCCCGTCGGGAGTCTGTCATGACCTGTAACGTCGCCATTCTGGGCGCGAGCGGCTATACCGGTGCCGAACTCGTGCGGATCATCGCCACCCACCCGGTGCTGCGCATCGCGGCCCTGTCGGCCGACCGCAAGGCCGGCCAGCCCATGGCCTCGGTCTTTCCCCATCTGCGCCACCTCGACCTGCCCCTGCTGACCACCGTGCAGGACATCGACTTTTCGCGCATCGATCTGGTGTTCTGCGCCCTGCCGCATGGTCTCAGCCAGGCGATCGTGCGCGACCTGCCGCGCCATCTGAAAGTGGTCGATCTGGGCGCCGATTTCCGCCTGCGCGATCCGGCGGAGTACCGCAAATGGTATGGCCTCGACCATGCCGCACCCGAATTGCAGCCCGAGGCCGTCTATGGCCTGACCGAATTCTACCGCGACGACATCCGCGCGGCGCGGCTGGTGTCGGGGACGGGATGCAACGCGGCGACCGTGCAATTCGCCCTGCGCCCGCTGATCGAGGCGGGGGTGATCGACCTCGACGAGATCCTGTGCGATTTGAAGAACGGCGTCTCGGGCGCCGGGCGGGGGCTGAAGGAACACATGCTGTTCGCCGAGCGCGCGAGCGACGTGATGGGCTATTCCCTGGGCGGCAAGCACCGGCATCTGGCGGAATTCGATCAGGAATTCAGCAAGATCGCCGGGCGGCGGGTGGAAATCCAGTTCGCCCCGCATCTGGTGCCGGTCAATCGGGGGGTTCTTGCGTCCTGCTACCTGCGCGGCGATGCCGAGGTGATCCACGCAACCCTCGCCGCGCGCTATGCGGCCGAACCCTTCCTTTGCGTGCTGCCCCCTGGCCAGACGCCGGGGCTGGGCCATGTCGCGGGCTCGAACTTCTGCCATGTCGGCGTGGTCGCGGATCGCAAACCGGGGCGCGCGCTGGTGGTGGCGGCGCTCGACAATCTCAACAAGGGGTCCTCGGGTCAGGCGGTGCAGAACGCCAACCTGATGCTGGGGCTCGATGAAACCGCGGGGCTGATGCTGGCCCCGGTCTTTCCGTGAGGGGAACGCCATGGCCGGACTGAAAAACCTGAAGAAAACCCGCCGCGTGCAGATCATCGTGGTGGCGGGTCTGGCGCTGGCGCTGTCGACCGGACTGATCGGCTATGCGATGCGCGACGGGATCAACTTCTTCCGCTCGCCCAGTCAGGTGATGGCCGACCCCCCCGGCCCGACCGAGGTGTTTCGCCTTGGCGGCATGGTCGAGGTCGGGACCCTGCTGCGCGGGCAGGGGGCGGCGATCACCTTCAACGTGACGGATTTCTGCGCCTCGGTGCCGGTCAGCTATACCGGCATCCTGCCCGACCTCTTTGGTGAAAACGAGGGCACGGTCGCCACCGGGCGATTGGTCGACGGCGTGTTCGTCGCCACCGAAATCCTCGCCAAGCACGACGAAACCTACATGCCGCGCGAAGTGGCCGATGCGGTGGGCGTGCAGGGCAGCCCGAATGCCGCCGCCGCGCGGCCCGAATGCGAATACCACGGCGAGAGCTACGCAACGCGCGCCGGCTAAGGCCCGCGCTAACCGCTTCGCGCCATCCTGCCGCCCTATCCTGTCACGGAGGGCGGAATGCACAACCTGCGCCAGCTGGCCCAAGAGATCGTCGCCCGCGAGGGCGGCTTTGTGAACGATCCCAACGATCCGGGCGGGGCGACGAATTTCGGCGTCACCATCCACACGATGCGCCGCCTGGGCCTCGACCTGACCGGCGACGGCCAGGTGAGCGAGGCCGATGTGCGCGCCCTGACCCGCGACCAGGCGGTCGAGATCTTCCTCGACCACTACCACCGCCGCCCCGGCATCGGCGCGCTGCCCGAGGCGCTGCAACCCTCGGTCTTTGACATGTATGTGAACGCGGGGGCCAATGCGGTGCGCATCCTGCAGCGGCTTCTGGTGGACATGGGCTATGACCTCGATGTCGACGGGGTGATCGGCCCGCAGACGATCCGCGCGGCCGCCGCCGCCACGCGCGCCGCCCCCGATCATATCGCCGACGCCTACGGCATCGCCCGGCGGGACTATTACTACGCTCTGGCCGACCGCCGCCCGATGAGTCGCCGCTACGCCCGGCGCCGCGACGGCGGCAAGGGGGGCTGGATCCTGCGCGCCGAGGAATTCATCGCGCCCCGCTATCACCTGAGCGAGGCGCAGCACCGGGAAAGGACCGCCTCATGGGCCTGATCGCTTCGATCTTTCGCGCGCTTTTCCTGCAGGGCGGTGCGGCCCGTCTGGGGCAGGTCGGGGTGGACATTGTCGGCGCGATCCGCCCCAATGCGACACGCCGGATGGAACTGGGTCATGACGCCTTTGCCGCCGCGCAGGCCGCCTATGCGACCGAGGCCGCGCAGGTCCGGCTGGGCCTGTTCGACCGCTTCGTCGATGCGCTGAACCGGTTGCCGCGCCCGCTGCTGGCGCTGGCGACGCCCGCTCTCTTTGCCTATGCGA
>CALEZJ010000038.1 GCA_937927885.1 uncultured Paracoccaceae bacterium
CCGGGCGATCTGTTCCGGGGTCCGCCCCGACAGCGACTCGCCCTGAAACTCGATCTGCCCCGCCACCGGCGCGACCAGTCCCATGATGGTCCGCACGGTCGTGGTCTTGCCCATGCCGTTGCGGCCCATGAGCGTTACCACCTCGCCCTCGGCTATGGTGATCGTCACGTCGAACAGCACCTGCGACGCCCCGTAAGCCGCGCCCAGCCCTGACAGCTTCAGCATGGCGCCCCCTCGTCCAGTTCTTCGCCCAGATAGGCCTCGCGCACCTCGGGGCTGGAGCGGATCTGATCGACGCTGCCCGAGGCGATGATCCGGCCATAGACCAGCACCGAAACGCGGGTCGCCAGCGCCCAGACGGCCTCGATATCGTGCTCGATCAGCAACAGCGGGATCTGGCGCCGCGTTTCGTGCAGGCGGCGGATCATTTCCTGGCTCTCGACATGGCCAAGCCCCGCCATCGGCTCGTCCAGCAGCAGAAAGCGCGGTTTTCGCGCCAGCGCGACCAGAAGTTCCAGTTGCTTGCGCTCGCCATGCGACAGATCGCCGACCTTGACGTCGGCCCGGTGTTCCAGCGGTGTCCCCGCCAGTGCCGCCGTGACACCCTGCCAGAGCGACGCCCGCGCCGCGAAGCGGTCGAAGAGGCGAAAGGTCCCGCCGCCCGTGGCCTGCGCCGCCAGCGCAAGGTTGGTTGCCACCGTGTCCTCGGACAGCAGGTTGGTGACCTGGAAGGTCCGCCCCAGCCCCCGCCGCACCCGTTGATGCGGCGACAGGCGGGTGACGTCCTCGCCCAGGATCCGCACATGGCCGGCGTCGGGGCGCAATTCCCCGCAGATCTGGTTGATCAGCGTGGTCTTTCCCGCGCCGTTCGGGCCGATGATCGCGTGAACTTCGCCCTCGTCCAGCGTGATCGAGACGGAATCGGTTGCCAGCAGACCGCCGAACCGCTTGACCAGCCCTTCGACCGACAGGATATGGCTCATGGCAACCTCCGCCGGATCCAGTCGCCTGACAGCGTCAGCAATCGCATCAGGCCGCCCTTGGTGCCCAGAACCACCAGCAGCAGGATGATTCCCAACGGAAGTTGCCAATACTGCGTCCAGGCGCCCAGATAGGTTTCCAGCGTCAGAAAAGCCGCGGCGCCCAGCAGCGGCCCGGCCAGGGTTCCCAGCCCGCCAAGCACGACCATGATGATGAAGTCTCCCGATTTCGTCCAGTGCAGCATGTCGGGACTGGCAAAGCGCAGGGCATTGGCCATCAGCGCCCCCGCCAGACCGGTGCCCGCCCCCGAGAGGATGAAGGCATAGAGCCGGACACCATAGGTGTCATAGCCCAGCGCGGCCATGCGTCGCTCGTTCTGGCGCACGCCGTTGAGCACCGCGCCAAAGGTCGATGCCTTCAACCGCCAGACCAGCGCGAGGAACCCTGCGGTGATGGCCAGCGTGACGAAGTACATCGTGGCCCGGTCGCGCAGGTTCAACCCGAAAAGGGCGTTGGGTCGGCGGATGACCAGCCCCTCGTCGCCGCCGTAGGCCTTGATCGACACCGCCAGAAAGAACAGGATCTGCGCGAAGGCCAGCGTGATCATGATGAATTGCGCGCCGCCGGTCCGCAGGCTCAGCGCGCCGATGATCGCGGCGACGACGGCAGCGCAGAGCATGGCCACGGGGACGGCCACCAGGAATGCGTTGCTCCCCGGCAGCAGGCCAAAGATCGGGTCGGCGCCGTGATGCGCGGCCAGCACGCCGACCGCATAGCCGCCGACACCGAAAAAGGCCGCGTGCCCGAAGCTGACCATGCCGCCAAAGCCCATGACGATGTTCAGGCTGGCCGCGGCGATGGCATAGATCAGGATGCGGGTCGCCAGACCCACCAGCGCGGTCTGCCCGATGGAGGCGGCGAACAGCGGAAAAAGGCAGGCCAGGATCAGGGCCGCCGCGATGGCGAGGCGATGCGTGGTCATCTCAGCTCCCCGGTGCAAACAGGCCGCGCGGCCTGACCAGAAGAAACAGCGCCATGACGAGGTAGATGCCCATCGACGCCAGACCCGCGCTGAGGGCGTCGGCCTGCGACGGCTCCAGCAACAGGCGCATGATCTCGGGCAGCACGCCGCGCATGAGCGTGTCGATCATGCCCAGCACCAGCGCGGCGACGAAGGCCCCCTTGATCGAGCCCAGCCCGCCCACGACGACGACGACAAAGGTCGCCAGGATGATCCGCTCGCCCATCCCGGCCTCGACCGAGTAGATGGGACCGGCGACAAAGCCCGCAAAGGAAGCCAGCAGCGCGCCCAGCACGAACACCGAGGTATAGAGCCAGCGGATATTCACCCCCAGCGCCCGGACCATCTCGCGGTTCGACGAGCCCGCGCGGACCAGCATGCCGATCCGGGTGTGGTTGATCAGCAGATACAGCAGCCCCGCGACACCTCGCCCCGCGGCCGAGCCTTCCTGCGAAG
>CALEZJ010000039.1 GCA_937927885.1 uncultured Paracoccaceae bacterium
GCGGGGGCTGGCGGGGCTGGCCGGTGTCGTCGCCCTGGCACTGGCGCTGACGGCGGGCATCTGGGGTTATGGGCGGTTTCACCGCGCGGCGCTGGACGAACTGGCCGGGCGCGGAGCGAACACGCTGGGGCTGGCGGTGGCGGCACTGAACGGCCAGCTCTTGCGCTTTGACCGCCTGCCCGCGCTGATCGCCCAGCAACCGGTGGTCATCGATCTGCTGGCCGAGCCTGGTACACCCGAGCGCATCGAGGCAGCGAACCTCTATCTGCGTGCCACGGCGGGTCTGATGCAGGCCAGCGATATCTATGTGATGGACCGCCAGGGCGCCACGCTGGCGGCATCGAACTTTGACCTGCCGCACAGCTTTGTCGGCGGGAATTTCGCCTTTCGTCCCTATTTCTATGATGCCCTGCGCGCGGGCGCGGGACGGTTCTATGCGCTGGGGACAACGTCGCGGGTGCGGGGATTCTATTACGGCGCGCCGGTGGGTGACCCTGCGGCGCCGCTGGGCGTGCTGGTGGTCAAGATCGACCTCGACATCATCGAGGCGGGCTGGCGCGGTCAGGGTTATGAAGTGATCGTCACCGATCCTGAGGATATCGTCTTCATGTCGACGCATCCCGACTGGACCTTTGGTGCGACGCGGCCCCTGTCTCCGGAGGTGATCGAGCGCACGCGACTGACCCGGCGCTATGCCGATCTGGACCCGCACGACCTGCCGATCCGTGTGGTCGAGGGGGCGGGTGGCACCGTGCTGTGGCGGTTTGGCGATGCGGCCGAATACCTGGTTCTTGCCGAGCCCATGCCCCAGGCGGACTGGGTGGTGCAGGTCCTTCTGGACACGGCGCCCGCGCGTCAACAGGCGCTGATCCAGTTGGCGGTGGCGGCTTTGCTGGCGGGTTTGGGGGCGCTGGCAGTGGTGATCGTGGCCCAGCGCCGCCTGCGTCTGCGCGAACGGCTTGCGCTACAGGCCGAGGCTCAGGCCGGGCTCGAGCGGCGGGTCGAGGAACGCACGGCGGAACTGGCCGCGGTGAACCGCCAGCTTGCTGCCGAGGTGGTCGAGCGCACCACGGCAGAGGAGCGCCTTCGCGCGACGCAAGCCGATCTGGTGCAGGCCGGAAAGTTGGCAGCGCTGGGGCAGATGTCGGCGGCGCTGAGCCATGAATTCAACCAGCCCCTTGGTGCCGCTCGTAATTTTGCCGAGAATGCGCAGCTGCTGATCGACCGGGGGCGCCTGCCCGAAGCGCGCGAGACAGTGGGCCGAATTCTGGGCCTTGTCGAACGGATGGGCGAATTGTCGAAGCACCTGCGCAACTTTGCCCGCAAGCCAAATGTGCAATTGTCGGATGTCCCGCTGCTGGAACCCATCGCGGCGGCGCAGGAAATCCTTGGCTGGCGACTGCGCGCCGAAGGGATTGCGCTTGTGGTGGCTGTGCCGCCCCTGGTGGTGCGCGCGGGACCTGTGCGGTTGCAGCAGGTGTTGGTCAACATCCTGTCGAATGCGATCGACGCGATGGAGGGGATTGAAGGTCCGCGCGAGATACTGGTCAGCGCGCATGTCGAGGACTGCCGCGCCGTGCTGGCGATCCGCGACCACGGGCCAGGAGTGGCACCGCAACTGGCAGAACGGATCTTTGATCCGTTCTTTTCCACCAAGGGCGTGGGCAAGGGGCTGGGACTGGGGCTGTCGATCAGCTACAACATCGTCCATGATTTCGGTGGCAGGCTGGCGGTGGCCAATGCACCGGGCGGCGGGGCCGTGTTCACCCTGTCCTTGCCGCTGGCGGAGCGGGCATGAGCCGGGGTCTCATCCTCCTTGTCGATGACGACGCCGATCTGCGCGCGTCGACAGCCCAGACGCTCGATCTGGCAGGGTTCGAGGTGCGAGACACCGATGCGCCCGAGGAAGTCCCGGCGCTGACCGGTTTCGGCTTTCCGGGCATCGTGGTGACCGACATCCGCATGCCTCGCCTCGATGGCATCAGCCTGATGGAGCGCATCCATGCCATCGACCGCGAAGTCCCGGTAATCCTGATCACCGGGCACGGCGACGTGCAACTGGCGGTGCGGGCGATGCGCGCCGGGGCGCATGACTTTATCGAAAAGCCATTTTCCGGCAGCCAGTTGGCCGAGACCTGCGCGCGTGCGCTGGATTACCGGCGGCTGGTTCTGGAAAACCGGGTGCTGCGCGCCGCGGCGGGGCAAAAGGATGACCTGGAGCAGCGGCTGGTCGGGCGGTCGAACGCGATGATTGACCTGCGCCGCAAGCTGCGCACCATCGGCCCTGCGGATACCGATGTGCTGATCACCGGCGACACCGGCACCGGCAAGGAGGTGGTGGCC
>CALEZJ010000040.1 GCA_937927885.1 uncultured Paracoccaceae bacterium
CTGGCTGGGAGCCGCGCCGCGACGCCCGATGCTCGTGGGGCTCATGCTGATCCTCGGGGGGTCTGGCATTTGTGCAGGCATCGCGGACTCTTTCTCTTGGCTCATGGCCTCGCGTGTTCTGGGTGCCTTGGCGCACGGCGCGTTCTGGGCCATGATCGGCACCCTCGGCGCGCAGCTTGTGCCCGCGCGACAGGTCGGCGTGGCCACCTCAATCATATTTGGAGGGGTCTCCGTCGCCAGTGTGCTGGGTGTCCCGCTGGCAAACTTCATCGGACTGGAAAGCGGCTGGCGGGCCGCGTTTCTGGCCATCGGCGTTCTGTCGGTCGTGGTCGCCTTGGCGTTGAGATTGACGATCCCGAATGTCGCGGGCTCGGGCCGTGTCGGCTTCAGCGCGCTTGGAGAAATTCTTGCGATCCCCTCGTTCCAGCGCATCTTCGTGGCAACACTCTTCGCGATAACGGCGCATTTCATGGCGTTCACCTATATCGAGCCGTTTTTGTCGGACGAAATCGGTATGGCGTCCGGATGGATCGCTCCGCTGCTCCTTCTATTCGGATTGGCGGGCGTGGCGGCCAATATCGTGACCGGTGCCTTCATCGACACGCGTCTCAAGACCGTGGTCATTATGGCCTTGCTGTCCGCATGCATTTCACTTGCTGCACTTGCATTACTAGGGGGTTCTGCAGGGCTGGTCGGCATTCTGATGGCCCTCGCCCTCTGGGGCGGCGCCGTCGCCGCAGTCCTGGTCGGGTTCCAGACCTGGGTGCTCAAGCAAGCCGGAGCCGACGCCCTTCAGGCCTCGGCAATTTATGTAGCACTATTCAACGGCGCGATTGGTCTCGGCGCGGCAATCGGATCGATACTCCTGCCTTACACCGGGCTCACGGGCTTGTTCCTCATTGCCGCCGTGTTGGTAGCCTTGGCTCTGCTCGCGACATCGCCCCTTCGGGAACCCGATACCGTTCCGGCGGAATAACGTTGAGACATGGTGCGATCGCTATCCGCCCAGTCCTGAAACACAATATGACAGGGTGGCCTCCAGGCGTGGCGGCCACCCTGCGATTTCAGCCTCGGGAAATAACACCAGAAATGGACGCTTATGAAGCTACCTCCCCGCGAACACTATACCGTCCATGAGGCTGCCGCCCGCTGGGGCTGCACCCTTGCCGATATCGCCGGCTGGTCGGCGAAGGGGCGCTTCGACATCGTCACCGGCATTCCGCCCACAGGTTGCGGCGATGAGACCGTCGCGGGCGAGGTCGTTGTGGCCGCCTTCGACATGCTGCCGATGTTTCGTCGCAGCGGCGCTGGTCCGCAGACCACACTGGTCCGGCGCGTGCGCCCGGTGGATCATGCCGAATGGCTGCAGGTCACGGATCCCGCGCCTGGCGTCGAGGTCTCGCTGATCGACCTGCTGATCGCAGGCCCGCAGGTGCGCAGGTTCGAGGATGAGCACGATCTGATGCGCCGGATCGCGGGCGGCACCGGCTCAATTTCGCCCTATGACTGGGACGGCATGATGAACGCCCTGATCGTGCGCATCCATGAACACGGCCTTCCGGCAACACAGGCCGAGCTGATCCGCGACATGCAGGACTGGTTCGCGGAACAGTCCGAGGGCGACGAGATCCCCGACGAGCGTTCGATCCGGCGGCGCATCACCGCGGTGTGGAAAACGCTCAGCCAGTTGCAGAAGGCCGGATAGGGTTCAGCCGGCCTTCCGTTCACCGTTGCCGTTGCCGTCGCAATCATGGACCAGAACGGGTTTCGGTCGCAGCATGTCTGCCACGGCATCGACGCCGGCGCGCAGGGGGCCTTCCATCAGATGCGCATAGCGCAGGGTCGTCTGCATCTGGCTGTGGCCCAGCAGCTTGCCGATCATCTCCAGCGACGCGCCGCCGCTGACCAGCAGCGAGGCAAAGGTGTGCCGCAGATCGTGAATCCGCACATCCTCGATCCGCACCTGCCGCTGGATGCCGCGCCAGAATCGGCGGATTTCCTTCACCGGCTCTCCCGGCACATCGCCCGGAAACAGCCACGGGCTGCCCTTGGGCACCAGCAGCTTGCGCTGGCGCACGATCGCCGCCACATCCCCGGAGATCGGCACCCGGTGGACCCTGCGCTGTTTTGTCGTGGCGGCCGGCTTTGTCCACAGGCAGTATTCCAGATCGAACTGCTCGAAACGGGCCTGCCGCACCTCCCCTACCCGCGCCCCGGTCAGCATGCACAGCCGGATGATGCCGGCGGCGCGCTGGTCCTCGGCCGCCTCCAGCGCCTTGGCCAGCCGCTCGATCTCATCCTTGGACAGAAACCGCTCGCGCGGGTTCTCGATACGGCGATAGAAGCCATTGACCGGGTTGTCGTCGCGCCAGCCCCATTCGATGGCAAGGTTGAACATCTTGCGCAGCACCTCGCCCACCCGGTTGGCCCGCACCGGGGTGGGCTTGCTGCCCTGCAGCTTGCGGGCACGGTTGTTGGGCTTGACCTTGTGCGGACGGGCGCGACCCTCGGCGATCTTCGCCAGCAGCTTCTCGACATCCGCCTTGGTGATCTCGCTCACCAGCTTGCGGCCCCAATGCGGGGCGACCAGTTTCGGCAGCATGGATTTCTGGTCGGCGGCATTCAGGGGTGCCAGACGCACCACATGCTCGGCGATATAGCGGTCGATCAGATCGGCGACGCGGGGCGCTTCGCGGGTCTGGTCGCGATCTGCCAGCGGGTCGCCACCGGCATCGACCTCGCGGCGCAATTCCTTGGCGCGCTCACGCGCGGCCGTCACCGACCATTCCGGCCAGCGCGCGAAGGTCATCCGGCGCTGGCGACCGGCATGCCGGTAATCGAAGGTGAAGGCCCGCCCGCCGCCGCGATAGATGCAGACGGCAAAGCCGCGAATGTCGGCGTCGAAGATCTGGTAATCCCGTCCCTCGCGCGGCTCTGCGTCGCGCAGGATCTTCTCGGTCAGGCGGACCCGGTTTACTGCCATCGCATGCCTCCTTGCACATGGTCATGAGGCGTTGATTCGCCGCGATGGCAAGGCAATCATGCGCCTGCGGGTGGCGGACAGGCAGTGACCGGCAAGGATCGGGCACAGGCGCTGCCACCCCTTGAATCGCGGGCAATCTCGGGGATCCAGCAAGCGCAGCGCATCCTCGTTCAAACCAGGCCCAAGCGGGTCAAAGCCCGTTTCGCCACCCATTGCCGGCCTGAATGTCGGCGAACGCGGGTGAAACGCGCTGCTGCGACGCAAATCAGCGATCCCCTGGATTATCAGCTCTCGCAGATCGCGCCGCATCGCAGCGCGCCCTTCATCCCAAATCACAAAACCCCAGCAAAACATGGGGTGGCAGTGGGGTGGCAAAGCCATTGCCGGTGACTGCCGGTCATTGCCTGTCTGCCACCCCTGCCCGTCCTCTCTGCTGATCCCCGACATCCGCCCGCACCGGGCGACATTCGGGAGACCAGCAGATGACATGTACCGACACCGCGCCACCGCCCGCCCCAAGGACGGCATCGGGATCGATCCTTTCCGGCTGGGTCAGCCGCGCCGATCTCGCCCGCGAACTCGGCCTGACCGAGGACACATTGCGCCGCTGGGAGGATCGCCGCACCGGCCCCGCCTGCGTTCGTGCCGGCCGCAAGGTTTTCTATCGACGCTCCGCCATAGAGTCCTGGCTCGAGGCGCAGGAACGGCCGCAACCGGCTTTGAGATCGCGAGGCCGGCGATGAACGGCCCCGTCATGGATCCCGTCTGGCGGGCCGAACGCCTGTCCGAGGCCCGCGCCGTCGTCGCCGATGTGGCGCATCATTCCGATGCCCTGATCCGGCTCGCCTGCAAGGTTCTGGTTCAGCATGGCGAGACCGGGGCCGAACGCGAGGACGCGCGCCGGCTTCTGGTCATCCTCGATGCCCGCCGCCCTGCACGCAGTCATCAGGAAGACAATGATGAGGCGGGGGTGCAGCCATGACCCGGCGCAGCACCCCCGAAGCGGACCTGCAGCGCGCCGTCGTGCATGCCCTGCGCTTTGCGCTGCCCCGCGGCACCGTCATCCACCATTCGGCCAATGAGGTGGCCGAGCCGGGGTCGCGCGGGGCGAAACGCCAGGCGATCCTCGTCGGCATGGGCGTCCATCCCGGTTTTGCCGATCTGATGGTGATCTCCAGCGGTCGGGTACTGTTTCTGGAACTGAAATCCCCGAAGGGACGGCTGCGCGTTGAACAGGAAGCATTTCGTGATGCGGTGCTGGCGCAGGGCTTCGGCTGGGCGCTTGTCCGGAGCCTGGATGATGCGCTGACGGCGCTTTCCGATCACGGCTTCACCACCCGCATCGCCCCTGCCCCGACGCGGAGGCCCGCGCCATGAGCCATCGCGCCACCAATTGGGCCATCCAGCAGCGCGGGTTGAAGCCCGCCACCAAGATCGTGCTCTGGTTCCTCTGCGACCGCCACAACCCTGATTTCGGCTGCTTCCCGACGCAGGCGCGGCTGGCGGACGACGCGGAAATGTCGGTCTCGGCCCTGAACGCTCATCTCGCGAGGCTGGAAGAGCTGCGGCTGATCCACCGGGTTCGCACGCATGATCCCCGCACCCACAAGCGACAGGCCACACGCTACATCCTGGGGTTCGAAGACGGATTTCCACAAGAGCCACCTCCTGAAAGCGGAGATGGGTTTGACGGAACAGACAAGGAACAAGACTGCAACCCAACTCCGGATTCCGCACATGGGGCCATCTCCGGATTTTCGGCAAAGCCATCTCCGGATTTTGCCGAAAGCCATCTCCGGAATCCGGAGACTAACCCTGTAAGGGAACCAGTAAGGAAACCGGTAAAGGAGGAGGAGGGTGCGCAGGCGCGCGATTCCGATTTTGGCCGGTTCTTCGCGCAGCTGCTTTCGGCGCTGGGCCTCGATCCTGCCGCCCTGCCCGGCTGGTGGCAGGGCTGGCCGGCACAGCTGCATGTGCGCCGCTGGTACGACGATCTCGGCCTGACCGAGGCGCGGATCCTCGAGGTCGCCACCGCGTCCCGGCACACGCATCCCAACCCGCCCGATGGACCCAAGGCGCTGGATCGCGTCATGGAGCGCGCCGCCAGGCAGGATGCGCATGCAGCCAGCGCGGGAAAGGTTCGGACACCCCGTCGCCGTAGAAAGTCCGATCCGACCCCCCTGCCCAGCATGGACGACCGCGCCGCCTTCTATGCCGATCTGGTCAATTCCGACGGCTTCCTGCCCGCCAACATGATCAGCAATTCCATCCGCGACGCCATGCTGGCCCGGGGCCTCGTCACGCCGGAACGGCTGCGCCAACGGGGGGTGCTGTGAATGGCATGGTGTCACGTCCCCGGCACGGATTGTCCCTCTGCGCAGGCGGCGGAGGCCTTGATCTGGGCCTCATGCTCGCCGAGCCCGGCTATCACACCCGCGCCTTCGTCGAATGGGAGGACTGGCCGCGCGCCGTCCTCATCGCGGCCCAGCACGCCGAATACTTCGCCCCGGCCCCGATCTGGACCGACCTGCGCAGCTTCGATGCC
>CALEZJ010000041.1 GCA_937927885.1 uncultured Paracoccaceae bacterium
GGTACGGCCGGGTCGATGTAGTCGACGTGCTCGTCGTAGCTTTCGCCGGCGCGGTAGTGCAGCAGGTTCGGCCACTCTGAATGCAGTAGCGGTTGGTTTGCCGCAACGCACACGCGCCGCCAGACCAACGCATGCAGGAAATCGAGGTCGCCGAGACCGATCGGCGCGCAGCGGTTGCTGCGCATGGCGTGCCGGGCCTCGCGACCCATGCTGGCGTCGTTGACCCACGAGGTTCCCCAATAGGCAAAGACGACCGCCGCGCCCGCGACGACGCCCCAGACGATTTCCACGGGCTGGCGGCGCAGCGGGCCATGGAGCAGCGCCCAGAGCAGAAACCCCGCCGCGACAATCAGGGCTGTCGCCAGTTGCGGCAGTCCGGTGATCGCCTGCACCGTAGCGGCGATGCCTTGGGGATCGCGGGTTTCCATCTGGTCGAACAGCGCCACGCGCAGGGGCGCCAAAGGGCCCGAGAGGGTGATGAACCCGAAAATCCCCATCACCACGACCACCACCAGCGAGCGCAGGTCACCGCCGCCAAAGCGCACCAGCGCGCCAAAGCCGCAATTGCCCGCCAGCGCCATGCCATAGCCAAAGACCAGCCCTCCGGCGACGGACGCCCAGGGATTCCAGGCAATCTGGTGATAGAAGGTGTTCGCGATCTGGATCTGCCCCAGCGCCGCGCCCACAAAGGTGCCCGCAATCGCCACCGCCAGCACCACGCCCCACAGCCTCAGGCGTCGCTGGTCACCGCCATAGGCAGCGGATTCCAGCGCGCCCAGCGTGCAGAAATTGCCCAGCCGCGCCGACAGGCCCAGCACCAACCCGGCAATCAGCCCGACCAATGCCGCCTGAAGCCCATAGGGAAAAGTGTCCATCGCGCGCGTCCTTCCTGCAACCCCGGTCCAGAATCCCGTCCCGGCACGGAAAAGCAAGCGGGGATTTCGCAACATTCACGAAGGAGAATATTGCAGCCGGGCGCGAGTGTGCTATGCATCCGGGACCGGGTTCTCCCAACCGGCCCCTTGATGCCCGCCCCTGCGGGCCCTGATCCTTTGGGAGACTTCCATGCACATCACCCGTCGCGCCTTTGCCTTTGGTTCGGTCGCTTTTGGCGCCTTTGCCGCCAAGGCCTCGATCAACCTGGGCGGCATGCAGATTGACATCGTTTCGGACGGTTCCTTGGTTTTGCCTGCCGATTTCATCATGGGCGCGAACCCGCCCGCCGAGATCACCGCGATTCTCGCTGCGCATGGCGCTACCGGAGGCGCTTTGACCCCGCCGTGCAACCTGACCCTGTTGCGCCATCAGGGCCGTGTGGTGCTGTTTGACGTAGGCTCGGGTCCGGATTTCCAGCCCTCGGCGGGCCGCCTGCCCGACACGCTCGACGCGATGGGCCTTGCGCCCGAGGACATCACCCATCTGGTGCTGACCCACGGCCACCCCGATCACCTTTGGGGGCTGCTGGACGATTTCGACGACCCCTATCTGCCCAATGCCGAAATCCTGATGGGCCGGGCCGAGTTCGATTACTGGATGGACCCGGCCACGATGGACAGCATCGGCACCGCGCGGCAAAGCTTTGCCGCCGGAGCGCAGCGGCGGCTGGAGGCAGTGGCGGATCGTGTGACGTTCTTTGAGGACGGCGCCGAGATCCTGCCCGGAGTCGCGGCGCGTGGCACCTTTGGCCATACGCCCGGCCATATGGCCTTCGAACTGCGCGACGGCTCGGAAAGCCTGATGGTGCTGGGCGATTCGCTGGGCAACCCGCATGTCGCCTTCGAGGCGCCGGGGTTCGAATCGGGTTCGGACCAGGACCCCGCGATGGCGGCAGCGACGCGGCGGGGGTTGCTGGACCAGTTGGCCAGCGCGCAGATGCGCGTCGCCGGGTTCCACCTGCCGGGCGGGCTGGGACGGGTCGAACGCACCGGCGGCGCGTTCCGGTTCGTCGCGGATTAAGCCAACTGCACCCGGCTCCCGCGCTGGTCGACCAAAAGGTCGGTCAGCACGCCGCCGACCCACATGAAGAACAGCGCGACCCAGGCCGTTGCGGCAAAGACCGACCCGCCGGTAACCCCGGCGCCGATCGCACAGCCGCCCGCAAGCATCCCGCCGAAACCCATGAGCACCGCACCGGTCATCGAGCGGCGCATCGCGCCCTCGCCGTCAAAACCCTGAAAGCGGAAGGTCCGGGTGAGGATCGACGCAAGGAAGGCGCCCAGGAACACCCCCGGCACCAGACCGATGTCAAAGCTGAGGCTGGGGGCGGGTTGCAGGAAGTACATCAGCGTGTTCGCCGAGGGGCCGGTGAAGGTGGCCGAGGTGACGTTGACCGGCTCCCAGGCATTGGCGGCCAGTGTCCAGGTCAGCACCCAGCCCAAGGCTACCGCAAAGCCCACGCCCGAGGCAAAGACCAGCACGCGCGCGCCGATCCGGGCGCGGATGGCCAATACGATGGCGGCCACGGCCAGCGCCAGACCCAGTGCCAGCCCCGTGCCCTGCGGCAGGCCCAAAAGCGTCAGCAGGTTCAGGTTCTGCCCGTTGGGCGTGACCCACAGCGCGGCCAGCCAGGTGCGCAGCGGGGCCAGCCAGCCGTGCAGGCTCATCTGTGCCACGACGGCAAAGATCAGTCCCGACACGACCGAGCGCAGGTTTCCCGTCGCCGCCAGAACCAGGAGGCGGCCCGAGCACCCGCGCGCCAGCACCATGCCCGCCCCAAACATCAGCCCGCCGATCACCGCGCCTGACCAGCTTCCCGCGACATTCATCATGCGCGAGTCGCTGCCCCGGAACAGGCCCAGCCATTCCGCGCCCTGCACCCAGACCAGCGCGGTGGAAAAGGTCAAGAGCCAGATCGCCACCTTCCCGCCCAGAATTCCGCGCGCGAACTCAACGGTCGCGGCACGCAGGCAGAACGAAGACCGCTGCGCAGCGATGCCGAACACAAGCCCGGTCAGCAGCCCGAACAGCGCGCCCACAGGGCCCTCGCCCCACCCTTCGATCAGGGCGTTGAGCATATCCATCGGCGTCCTCCCCCGCTGCACCAAGGGGGTAATATGCGAATAAGGGAATATAGGCCTTGATCTGGATCAGCCGCGAAACAGCCGCTGGATCACCTCGACCATGGCGCGCACGCGTTCGTCGGCAAGCGAATAGATGATCTGGTTGCCATCCCGTCGCGCCGAAACCAGCTTTTCAAAGCGCAGCCGTGCCAATTGCTGGCTGACCGCAGCCTGCCGCGACTGGATCAGCAGTTCCAGTTCCGTTACCGTAAGGTCGCGCTCGCACAGGTGATAGAGCATCAGCAGGCGCCCCTCGTGCCCCAGCGCCTTCAGGAAATCGGCGGCCTCGCGGGTTTCGGCCAGCAGGGACGCGGCCGGGACGCAGGACAGATCGCCGCGCCGCGCGTCCTGATTCTGCCCGGATCCCTGTCCGTCCGACGCCATTCCTGCCTCGTCCATCTGCCCGGTGCGACCCTAGCATGCAGTCCGGGGCAGGGCCAGCCTCAGCCCGTGGGCCCCGCCCGCGCCGCAGCAATCATTTCGCCGATGAAGGGCCAAAAGAAATCCTCGCCCGGAAAGCCGATCAGCCGCCCGGTTTCCCGCCCATCCGCGCCAATCAGGATGAAGGTCGGCGTCACCGACGGGCGCGAGGCCAGCACGATCTCCTCAGGCAGCGGGCCGCGAAGATCTGCGTGGATCAGGGGCGCGACCTGCCCCTCGGCCGAGGCACGATAGGCCGGCGCAATGTCGCGGTTGAAAGCGGCGCAGATGTAGCAACCTACCTGCTCGATCATCAGCAGGCGCAGCTCCTGTGCAGCGGCGGGGCTGCCCAGAACCAACGCCACCAGAAAGCCGATAACCGTTCTGCGCATTCTTGCTCCTGATTCCGGTTGACGCGCGATCCTATACATATGAACATTGTAATATTATTGATCGGTTCGGGCAAGTCTTGCGTGGGCACCCGATCGAGGAGGAACAACACGTGTTCGACATCACCTTTGGCGGGGCGGCTCTGGCCGGCCTCCTGTCCTTTCTGTCGCCCTGCATCCTGCCGATGGTGCCGTTTTACCTGTGCTACATGGCCGGGTTGTCGATGGCGGAACTGCGTGACGATCAAGGGCTGGCCCCCGGGGCGCAGATGCGTCTGGTGGCCTCGTCGATCGCTTTCGCGCTGGGGGTGACGACGATCTTCGTCCTCCTGGGCATGGGCGCCACGGCGTTGGGGCAGGCCTTCATCGCCTGGCAAGACAGCCTGCGCTGGGTCGCGGCGGCGGTGCTTTTGGTGTTCGGCCTGCACTTTCTGGGCGTGGTGCGAATCGGCTTCCTCTACCGGCAGGCGCGGATCGAGAACGCAGGCTCGCCCAAATCGGTGGTCGGCAGCTATGTGATGGGGCTGGCCTTCGGCTTTGGCTGGACGCCCTGCGTCGGTCCGGCGCTGGCGGCGATCCTGATGATCGCCTCGGGGATGGGCGATATCACGCGGGGCGCGGCGCTGCTCTTTACCTATGGCATGGCGATGACGCTGCCTTTCGTGCTGGCGGCGCTGTTCGCGCGGCCCTTCCTGGCCTGGGTCGCGCGGCACCGGTCGAAACTGGGGCATGTGGAAAAGGTGATGGGTGCGCTGTTGATCCTGTTTGCCGTGCTGATTGCCACCAACTCGCTGAATTACATCGCACAATGGATGATCGAGGTGGCCCCGTGGATGGCCACCCTGGGCTGAAGGAGGAAGAAATGCCAATGAACCGCCGTCTGATCCTTTCGGGCCTCGCCCTGACCCTCGCTGCACCGGCCCTGATCCGTCCGGCGCGTGCCGACCTGCCGCATCCGCCTCTGGGCGAGGACGGGCTGCACAAGCCCGCGTGGTTGCACGAGACCTTCCGCGACCTGCGCGACGATCTGGACGAGGCCAATGCGGCGGGCAAGCGGTTGCTGATCCTGGTCGAGCAGCGCGGCTGCATCTACTGCACGCGGATGCATGAGCAGGTCTATACCGACGAGCGAATTGACCGGATGCTGCGCGAAGATTTCATGGTCGTTCAGATGAATCTGTTCGGCGATGTTCCGGTGACCGATTTTGACGGAACCGAACTGCCCGAACGGCAGATGATGCGACGCTGGGGTGTGGTGTTCACGCCGACGATGATCTTCCTGCCCGAGGTGGCGCCCGAATCGGGCAATGCCGCGCAGGGGGCCTCGATGGTGCTGCCCGGCGCCTTCGAGCGGGGGACGACACGGCTGATGCTGCAATGGGTGCTGGAGCGCGGCTACGAGGGCGAGGAGCATTTCCAGCATTACGTCGCGCGCAACCTCAACGCGGGCAATTGAAATTCCGATCCCGGGTTATCTGAATCCGACAATATGCAGATAGTTGAATTTCCTGTTGCGAGTGCGGTATGCCATCGGCTACAGTCTGCTCAGCCTGCGTTTGGGAGAGCGCAACGCCATCGTGTGACTGTCGAGGGAGGACATCCATGAACCTGAAAGCCCTGATCGGGCCCATCGTCGCCGCGACCCTGGCGGGGTCGGCAGCAATGGCCGAGACCGCCCCGGGCGAGGTTGTCTGGGTTGACGACATTTCTATACCCGTCTCGCTGACCGGCGTTGCGGGCAATACCGAGGAAGGCATCCGCGTGATGACCACCCCGGCGCTTGGCAATTGTGTGGCCTGCCACGAGGTCGGCGCACTGTCGAACGTCCCCTTCCATGGGAACATCGGGCCCGCGCTGGACGGCGTCGGCAGCCGCTGGAGCGAGGCGGAATTGCGCGGAATCCTGGTGGATGCAAAGCACGTCTTCCCCGAATCCCGCATGCCCTCGTTCTATCGCACCGAAGGGTTCATCCGGCCCGGCGACCGCTTTACCGGTCGTGCTGCCGATCCTGCGACCTTCG
>CALEZJ010000042.1 GCA_937927885.1 uncultured Paracoccaceae bacterium
GCCACGATCAGTCATAGCACGGGTCGCCCCCGCCCGTCGACAGCCCGCAGGCCCAACGCCTGCGACGGCCGTCCGTTCCGCCTGGTCAAGCCTTTGACCTGAAATCGGAAACCAGCAGATCGGCGATCGCGCCGAGGCATTGCAGTCCGATCGCGGAGCTTGCCCCCCGTGCATCGCCGAGGATGCCGTTCGGGCTGACAGATCGCAGGCCATCGCGCCACATCACCTCAAGCTCTGCCCTGGTCATGAGGCCGATCCGCCCGGCCTCGATACGGCTGACGCGCACCGCCTCCGGCCTTATCGCCAACAGGATCGAGGTTTCCGCGATATCCGCGTGGCCGCCAACGCTTTCTGGCTTTCCACCCGCCCGCGCGACGGCGCGGCTCCAGCCGTCCAGCCAGGCGGTCGAGTCGGTAAAGGCCTCGACCCGGCACCCGGGGACCGCAGACCTCAACCCGGCCAGCGCGCCCTCCAACACCGGAAAGTTGCCGATATGCCCGGAGAAGAACAGGATTACCCGGATGCCATGCTGCGCGAGGCTGGTGCAGTAATCCCTGCAGATCGCCACGAAGGTCGCCTCGGACAGCGAGATCGTGCCGCTGAATGCCAGATGATGCCGCGAGCACCCGACCGCGATGGTCGGCGCGATGAACGCCCCGCCAAGGCCCGCGGCGACCATCGGCGCCAGGGCCTCGGCATGGTCGGCATCCATCCTGAGGGCCATGTGCGGCCCGTGCTGCTCGACTGCGCCGCAGGGCACGATGACCCGGGTACAGCCGGCGCGGATGGCCTCGGCGATCTCGGGCGAGGTCATGCGTTCCAGATGGTGGACGGTTCCTGCCATGGCCTAGCCCCTGTCCTTCGTCAGAAACCGTCGCCGCGCCTCGACGGCGAAGGGACGCGAAAGGATCTTGTGAAACTCGGTCAGTGTCATGGCACGCATCGCGGCCTCGTCGGTCGCCTCGGCGGTCCCGACGGCGCGCTTCATGATGCCGAGGACGAGAGGGTCCCTGTCCGCAAGTGCCGCCGCAGCCTCTGTCGCTTGGGCAAGAACCTCGGCATCGGGCACCACCCGGCTGACGAGGCCCATGGCGAGAGCCTCCCGGGCGGGCAGGAAGCGTCCGCTGGACAGCAGATCGAAGGCGCCCCGCCGACCCAAGATGCCGACCGCCCGGCGGATACCCATAATTGCCGGCATCAGGCCGTGCCGGATTTCGGGAAAGCCGAATTGCGCGCCCTCGCCCGCGACGACGACATCGCCCATCAACGTCAGTTCAAGCCCGCCACCGGCCGCATAGCCGCGAACAGCCACGACAATCGCGGACGGATACCCCGCCAGCGTCACCAGCATGTCATGGAACCGTCCCATGCGGCGCAGGGCATGGTCTGCGTCTGTCCCGTCGAGTTCGCGGATATCGCCCCCAGCAGAAAAGAAACGCTCTCCCTCGGCCGCCAGCAGAAGGACTGGCGGCTCCTCGCGCTGCGAGAGGGTGCGGACAATGCGGGTGATCGTCTCGATCAGGTCGCTGTCCAGTGCGTTGGCCGGCGGTCGGTCCAGCGTCAGTCGGCAAAGGCGACCGTCGGGGTTCTGGACCTGCAGGAAGGGAGAGGGCTTTGTCATGGCGCTGAGAAGTCCCGGTCAGTAGGCCGCGCGCGGAAAGGCGTCTGTCACCATCGTCAGGTCGGCCCTGGTGCGGTGGATCGGCAGCGCCGTCTTGTGGCGCTGCTTGCGCAAGACGATGTCGGTCTTCACCTGCACGACCCCCTCGATGCGCGAGATGCGGGTGGTGGCGAAACGCTCCAGTTCGTCAATATCGCGCATCATCACGCGCAGCACATAGTCGAAGTCGGACATCAGGTAGAGTTCCATCACTTCGTCCATGTCGCTGACCATGGCGGCAAAGCGTTCGACCACATCGGTATTGTGCCGCGACAGGCGGACCCGGACAAAGGCATTGACGCTGAGCCCCAGCGCCTGAGGGTTGAGAAGCGCGACACGCCGCTCGATCACGCCGTTCTGTTCCAGAAACTTGACCCGGGACAGACAGGGCGAGGGAGACAGGTGGATACGCGAGGCAAGCTCGACATTGGTGAGCGACGCGTCCTGCTGAAGCTGGTTCAGAATCCGGATATTGGTGGCATCCAGTGGCACAGCGGTCATGGCGTCATCTCCCCGTTGTTGTTGCCGTCCCGGCCCCGTTCCCGAGCCCGGTACCGGGATGTGGGGAGTTGTCGTCCGGCGTGTCGGGAAAATGTAGCATTGAAGATGTCGGAATGGATTAGGCCAACTCTGACAAAAAAGTTCTAAAAACCGCCAAACTCGCTTGCCCCTGGTTGGCGCAGTCAAGCGGTTCGCGCCCGAGGCAAGAGTGTCGCTTTCCGTCTGGCCACAGGCGACGCGGAAGAACCCGGATGTGCCGTTGGCGTCGACGATCACGGCGACCGCCCCCCCTGTGGCAACCAAGACCCGAGACGAGCGTCAAACCGGACGCGAAGAATGCGACGAGCGCGACGGCGGGATATCCATGGGGAAAGTGCCTTGGCGCCTGCGGGATTGACCCGAAAGACAGGACATGCATTATCGGATTTCGATAACGAAAGCAGACAGTAACCGACATGCCTGAACGCATGGAACATCATGATCTTCTGTCCGGGTTGGTGCGACTGCACATCCTGCATCATGCGGGACAGCACCCGGTCTATGGACAGTGGATGATCGACGAGCTGGCGCGGCACGGCTACCGCCTGTCGCCGGGCACGCTCTATCCGATGCTCTCGAAGATGGAGCGGGACGGCTATCTGACCTGCCAGACCGAGCGTGACGGGCGCACGTCACGAAAATTCTACACGATCACCGATAAAGGGCGGGAGGGTCTGGCGTTGGCGCGGGTCCGGCTGCGCGAGCTCAAGGGGAAGGACCCGGAGGAATGACGGATCAGACGCACGAGACCGGGCTGCGGCCCGCAGCAGGCACGCCGGGCGAGGTCTTCACCACGTTCCTGAAGCTGGGCCTGACGTCCTTTGGCGGGCCGATCGCGCATCTGGGCTACTTCCGCGAGGAACTGGTCAATCGGCGCAAGTGGCTGTCCGATCACGCCTATGCCGATCTTGTGGCGCTGTGTCAGTTCCTGCCCGGTCCGGCCTCCAGCCAGGTGGGCTTTGCGCTCGGGCTGATGCGTGCGGGTTGGCTGGGGGCGCTGGCGGCCTTCACCGCCTTCACCCTGCCCTCGGCGCTGGTCCTGCTGGTCTTTGCCATGACGGCGGCCAGCATCGCGGGACCGATCGGCACCGGTGCCCTGCATGGGTTGAAGATCGTCGCAGTCGCGATTGTCGCGCAGGCGGTCTGGGGCATGGCCAAGACCCTGTGCCCGGACAAGGAACGCGCCGGGATAGCAGTCGTCGCTGCGGCGATGCTTGCCTTTCTGCCGGGCGCCATCGGGATGGTCGGCGCGATCATCGTCGGCGCGGCGCTTGGCCTTGCCCTTGGTCGCGGCACGGGCGCGCCCATCGGCGGGCACATCGCCATGCCGGTGACGCGCGGCGTCGCGGGCGTGGCGCTGTTGGTCTTCGTCGTGCTGCTCGTCCTTCTGCCGCTGCTCGCGGGGCAAGGTCAGGCGCTGGCGGTGTTCGACAGCTTCTACCGCGCGGGCGCGCTGGTCTTTGGCGGCGGCCATGTCGTGCTGCCGCTTCTGGAGGCCGAGGTGGTGCAGCCCGGTTGGGTCAGCCCGGATGCCTTCCTCGCCGGTTACGGCGCGGCGCAGGCGGTGCCGGGGCCTTTGTTCACCTTTGCCGCCTATCTGGGTGCCGTCCTCGGACCCGAACCGAATGGCATAACGGGTTCCGTGATCGCCCTTCTCGCGGTCTTCCTGCCCGGGTTCCTGATCCTGATCGGCGTCCTGCCCTACTGGGATCAGTTCCGGTCGATGGCGCGGGCGCAATCGCTGATGCAGGGCGCGAATGCCGCCGTTGTGGGCATTCTGGGCGCCGCGCTCTATTCGCCGGTCTTCACCAGCGCGATTGGTGACATGCGGGACTTTACCTTGGCCTTGGCCTGCTTCGTGTTGTTGATGGCGTGGAAGATGCCGCCCTGGGGTGTGGTGGTCGTGGCGGCGCTCGGCGGGGTCGGGCTGGCACTTTTCGGGTGATGATCGGCGTTTACCGATTTTTCCTGGAGTTGGTCCGCCGATCACTTGGCCACGAACTGGCCTCGACATGGGGCGGATGCATGTCAAACCAAGCCTTGACTTCAGCCAAGCACGGCCAATCCGGGCCTGTTTACTCCCTGCGGCGCAGGGTGCCGTCCAGCGGCACGGCCGCCGACAGCGTGTTCGAGATGGTGCCGTATTTCAGCACGTTGCGGTGCAAGAGGTCCAGACGCGGGTCGGTCTCGGCACTGTCCACGACGATCTCGTAGCGGATCAGCGTCAGCTTCGGTGGTGCATCCTGGCGCACGGCCTCCAGCCGGACCTCGGCCCCGTCGATCTGGAAATGCAGCATCGGCGTCACCCGCTCGATCCCCTTCAACATGCAGGCGGCCAGCGCGGCCAGCAGCAGTTCCACCGGGTTCATCGCATCGCGCCGCCCGGCCAGATCGGTGTCGAGCGTGACTTCGGCCTCTTTCGCCACGGCGAGGCTTCCATGGGCATCGATGCGGCGGGCGTGGACGCGGTATTCCATCAGATCAGCTTTCCGATTTCGTCCGCCGTCAGCACCTTGCCGGTCGAGACGACCTTTTCATCGATCACCAGCCCCGGCGTCGACATCACGCCATAGGCGGCGATTTCGGCAAAGTCGGTGACCTTGACGATCTCGGCCTGCTTACCGGCAGCCGCCGCAGCGGCCTTGGCATTCTCGCCCAGGGCCACGCATTTCTTGCAGCCCGAGCCGAGGATCTTGATGATCATGATGCGGTCCTTTCTCAGATGAACCAGTTGGAAATCGCGTTGAAGATCAGCCCGATGGACAGGATGCCAAGGGTCACGACGCCGGTGAAGGTGACCAGAAGCGGCATCTTCACCACCCGCTTGAGCAGGATGAGCGAGGGCAACGACAGGGCGGTCACCGCCATCATGAAGGCCAGAACCGTGCCAAGGCCCACGCCCTTGCCGACCAGCGCCTCGGCGATCGGCAGGGTGCCGAAGATGTCGGCATACATCGGAATCCCCACCAGCACCGCCACCGGGACCGACCACCATTTGTCCTGACCCAAAAGACCCGAGATAACGTCGGCGGGCACCCAGTTGTGGATCGCGGCCCCGATACCGACGCCGACCAGCACATAGGGCCAGACGCGATGGACGATCTCCACCGCCTGATCGCGCGCATAGGCCAGCCGTTCACCCCGGGTCATGGTCGCCGCCTCGCCCGAGACGGGGACGGTGCGGACGAATTCCGCGACCTGACCCTCCATCCCCAGACGCCCGATGATGGTCCCGCCCACGATGGCCACCAGCAGACCGACCACGACATAGGCAAGGGCAATCGGCCAGTTGAAGATCGACGCCAGCAGGATCACCGAGGCCAGGTCCACGAGCGGCGAGGAGATTAGAAATGAGAACGTTACCGCCAGCGGCAGGCCAGCGGCGGTGAAACCGATGAAGAGCGGGATCGACGAACAGGAACAGAACGGTGTCAGCGTGCCCAGGAGGGCCGCGAGCGTATTTGCGCCAAGACCGGACCGCCCGCCCAGCATGGCGCGGGTGCGTTCGGGCGGGAAATGGCTTTGGACATAGGAGATGGCGAAGATCAGCACCGAAAGCAGGATGAAGATCTTGATCACGTCATAGACGAAGAATTGCACCGACCCGCCGATCCGCGAGGCGGGGTCCAGCCCGATGGCCGCCACGCCCGCGCCCACCAGATCGTTGAGCCAGGTCATCCGCAGCACCTGGTCGTTCAGCCAGCCGAACACGCTCATGCGGTGCGCTCCGTGACCATGACGGGCCGCTCCAGCGCGGCTTCAACGAGGCGCGCGAGGGACGGCGGCAGGTCCGGGTTGATCCGGTAGCGCACCCATTGCGCGTCGCGCCGGTCCACAACCAGCCCTGCCTGCCTGAGCACCTGCATGTGCCGCGACATCCGGCTTTGGGTCGCGCCCAGCTTCTGCATCAACTCGCAGACGCAATGCTCCGACCCGTCCGCCAGCACGCGCATGGCGTCAAGTCGGGTCGGTTCGGCAAGGGCGGACAGAACGGCCAGGATCATTGGCGGTGCTCCATTTCATGCGCATCTGCGCATAGGCGGGCATTGCGTGCCGTGATCTGGATCAAACAGCGCAGGACTTGAATGTCGTATGTCGTGAAACCTTCATTGGACGATGCCTTTTATTTCCTTTAATCGGGAAACATGGAACAGAATCGCGCCATTCATGCCTTCGCCACGCTCGGCCATCCCGGCCGGTTGGCTGTCTTCCGGCTCCTGATGCGCTTCGCCCCGCAAGGCGTGCGTCCGACCGAGATCGCAGAAGCACTGGGCCTCAAGCAGAACACGCTGTCGCATCACCTCGCGGACCTTGCGGCGTCTGGTCTTGTGCAGGTCACACGGGTCGGCAGGTCGCTCTACTACGCCGTCGATCTCGACACGACCGAGGGGTTGATCGGCTATCTCGCCCTCGATGTGGGCCGCGCCCGGCCCGACCTCCTTTCACCTTTACTCTCCGCCCCAAAGGACACCGTTCAAATGGACCGGACTATTCCCGATACCGACTTCGACGTGCTATTCATCTGCTCGGGCAATTCGGCCCGCTCCATCTTTGCCGAGGCGCTCCTGCGCGATCTGGGCAAGGGCAAGTTCCAGGCGTTCTCCGCAGGAAC
>CALEZJ010000043.1 GCA_937927885.1 uncultured Paracoccaceae bacterium
CATCAGGCGTGCATGTTCCTGCAGCGCGAAACGGTCGGTCATGCCTGCAACGTAATCCGCGACGATCCGCGCCAGCGCCGCGTCATTGCGCGCGCGAGCCACATCGCCGCGCCAGTCATCGGGCAAGAGGACCGGATCGCGCAGGAACAGGGTGAAGAGATCGCGCACCACCTCGGTCACCTCGGCGCGCATCGCCACCACGCGCGGCGCGCGATACATGCGGGTGAACAGGAACTGGCGGATCACCTTCAACTCGCGGAAAAGACGGTCGGAAAAACGGATGATCGTGGTGCCCAGATGACGGATCGCATCGGCGTCCGGGGGTTCGGCGGCGGTCAGGCGGTGCTGGGCGACGGCGATCACATCCTCGACCATCACGCCAAAGACGCGGCGGAGCGCCTCGTGCCGCCGCCGCATCCGGTCCAGCCCCGGATAGATCGCATCGACCTCGGCAAAGGCAGGGCCGGTGATCGGCAGTTCCATCAGGTCGGCCTCGGTGAACAGGCCCGAGCGCAGCCCGTCATGCAGATCATGGTGGTTATAGGCGACGTCATCCGCAATGGCCGCCACCTGCGCCTCGGCGCTGGCATGGGTGTGCAGCCACAGGTCATGCGTGGCGTTATAGGCGACCAGTGCGGTCGGCAGCGGGCCCTTCTTCGGCGTGCCATCGGGCAGGATCAGCGGGCCGTTGTGCTTGGCGATGCCTTCCAGCGTTTCCCAGGTCAGGTTCAGCCCGTCGAAATCGGCGTAATGGCGTTCCAGCGCGGTGACGATCCTGAGCGCCTGCGCATTGTGGTCAAAGCCGCCGAACGGCTCCATCAGCGCAGAGAGCGCATCCTCGCCGGTATGGCCGAAGGGCGTGTGGCCCAGATCATGGGCCAGCGCGATGGCCTCGGCCAGGTCGGTGTTCAGCCCCAGCGCCCCGGCCAGCGTGCGCGCCACCTGCGCCACTTCGATCGAATGCGTCAGGCGGGTGCGGTAATAATCGCCCTCGTGCTCGATGAAGACCTGGGTCTTGTGTTTCAGGCGGCGAAAGGCCGAGGAATGGATGATCCGGTCGCGGTCACGCTGAAAGGGCGAGCGGAAGGTGGAAATCCGCTCGACATGCAGGCGACCGCGGCTTTGCGCGGGATCGGCGGCATAGGGGGCCTGTCGGGTCATTCTGTCCTGCCTCTGCCCGCGCTTGTCGCAGGGCCTTGGCGCGCTTATATCCCGGTTATCCCCCAAGGAAAACGCAGAACCGCCATGCAATTACCCCCCCGAGTAAGCGACCGCGCCTTTGCCCGTCTGGCCCAGATCGCCGAGGCGACCGGCACCCCGCAAGTCCTGCGCGTAGCGGTGGCCGGGGGCGGCTGTTCCGGGTTCCAGTATGAAATCACGCTGGATACCCCGGCCGAGGGGGACCTGTTGCTGAAGGGTCAGGGCCAGACTGTCGCGGTCGACACCGTGTCCTTGCCGTTTCTGGCCAATGCGGTGATCGACTTCACCGACGAACTGATCGGCGCGCGCTTTGTCATCCAGAATCCGAATGCCGCGTCGAGTTGCGGCTGCGGGCTGAGCTTTTCGGTCTGATCCCTCAGCGCCCGCGCAGGACCGCCGAGGCCGGCGCCAGCACCACAGCGTCCCGGCCTGCCCCGGCCCGGCCCTGAGCGACAAAACCGGCGAGTGCGGCCAGGGTTTCGGGGTTGGCCGCCGAGCCCAGGATCAGGATGCCGCTTTGACGCTGCGCCTCGAAGGCGGCACGGTCGATCAGGCGGCGGATCGTGGGTTCGGACTGGCCATCGCCGTCGATCCGGCGGTAAAGCGGCAGGACGGGCAACCCCGCCTCGCGCGAGGCCTGAAGAAAGGCGTCGCCTCCGTTTCGCAGCGCGATGGCACCATAGCCCCCGGGGGCCAGCATGGCCGCCACCTCGCGCGCGAGGCCCCGTTGCGCGCCAATGCCGTTGATCGGCACATCCATCAGCGCGACGGCTTCGGGGAAATCGGCGGTCCATGCGTTCAGCGTCACCAGCACATCCGAGGCGGTTGCGAGGCGCGGCAAGCCATTGGCAAGAATGGCAATCTCGTGCCCGGCATCGCGATAGGCACGGGCACGGCGGGGCGAATCCGGGTCTGACGGGTCCAGGGCAACGGTCACCGGATAGGCCAGCGCAAGCAGAACGGCCTCGGCCTCGGGCGCATCCGCCAGCACCAACCCCATGGCGCGCGCGCCCTGGGGCGGATCGAACGCGGCGGCGTGGCGCTCCACTGCCGGGCGCGCGGTTTCGGCCGGAGGCGGGGCTTCGTCAGGCGCGGCACCGATGGTGGGCAGGCGGCCAAGGGTGACCCCCTCGACCGGGCGCGGTGACGGGGGCGGCACCTCGGCCCCGCGGCGCACGCTGACCGCCTCGGCGGTTCCGGGCATGGCGCTGACGACGGGTCCGGCGGGGGGCGCGTCGGCCGGAGCCTCGGCCGGGGGTGCCAATGGCAGGACCGGCTCGCTCTCGGGCACGACCTCGGCGGGAACAGGTTGCGCTGGCGCAAGGGGCGGTGCCCCGGCGGCCGGGCCCGGCGAAGGCAGGACGCCGGTCGGGGCGGGGGCCTCGGGTGCGGGCACGGGCTCGGTCACCGGTTCCGGTGCTGGAGCCGGGGGCTCGGCGGCTGGGGCCTCGGGTTCGGGCGTGGGCTCGGTCACCGGTTCCGGTGCTGAGGCGGGGGGCTCGGCGGCGGGGGCTTCGGG
>CALEZJ010000044.1 GCA_937927885.1 uncultured Paracoccaceae bacterium
AGATGAAGCTGCAACGCGGGGCGCTGCCGGGCGAAACGGGCGACAACGACAATCTGCGCGCGCGGCGCTATGTGGCGAAATACACCATCAACCCCGCCATCGTGCATGGCATGGCGGACGAGATCGGCAGCGTCGAGGTGGGCAAGCGGGCCGATCTGGTGCTCTGGTCGCCCGCCTTCTTCGGGGCAAAGCCCGAGATGGTGCTGCTGGGCGGCAGCATCGCGGTCGCGCAGATGGGTGATCCGAACGCCAGCATCCCCACGCCGCAACCGGTTTACACCCGCCCGATGTTCGGCGCGCTGGGACGCGCGGTCGAGCGCAGCGCGGTCACCTTCGTCAGCGCCGCCGCCATCGAGGCCGGGATCGGGACAGCACTGGGCCTGCGCAAGGATCTGGTGGCCGTGCGGGGCTGCCGGGGGGTCACGAAGTCCGACATGAAGCTGAACGACGCCACGCCCCGTATCGAGGTCGACCCGGAAACCTATGTCGTGCGCGCCGATGGCGAGGTGCTGACCTGCGAGCCGGCCGAGGAATTGCCGCTGGCGCAGCGCTATTTCCTGTTCTGAGTCGGGCGCCATGACGCGGCCACCGGACAGCCAGCGGACCACGGCCAGCCAGAGCCGCGTCATGCAGCCCCTGCATGACGCCACGGCCCTGTCAGCAGTTGTTGCGTCAGCCTTTATGCCCTATCTTCCGCTGCATGGGAGGGAACCAGCCAGCCAAGGGGGTTCCGATGGCCTTTGCTTTCACCAACACCGACTTTCCGCCGCGCCTGCGCGCCCAGATCGACCGTTTCTTTGCGACCATCGGTCAGGGCTTCAACGCCTATGTCGAGGCCCGCTCGCGCCGCGACCAGATCGAGCGCCTGACCATGATGTCGGACGCGCAACTGGGGGCGCTGGGGATCAAGCGCGACGAGATCGTCGCCTATGTCTTTCGCGACCAACTCGGTCTGTGACCACACGACCGCCCGGTCGGCCGCTATTGCAGCGGCAGGCCGAGCGGCTTTGCCGCACCGCGTGCCAGTGCGACGGGGGCATGCGGTGTGCTGCCCTCGATCTCGTGACACAGAACCTCGATCATCGGGCGGCTGCGCCAATAGGCCGGGTTGTCGCGGATCGGCGCGGGCAACAGACGATGGTCGAACACCCGGACCTGGGTTTCCACCACCTCGGCACGGGTCCAGCGGCCCAAGCGGCCCTGCACATCGTCCACAAGGATCTGCCTGAGCGCCCGTTCGCGCGCCTTGAGGCGGCCGACAGCCTGCCATACCAAGGGTTAATTTCGTGTTGACGAGGATTGCGCCGTGACCGATCTGCCTCCTGCCTTGCGTCTGCTGACCAAAGCCCCCGCGAACTGGCGCGCAGAGGTGCTGCTTGCGTATGACCAGCGGCTCCTGCGGAGAAAGCGGCTGGAGACGGTCACGGGCGAGGGGTTCCTCGTCGATCTGCCTGCGGTGACGAATCTTGATGATTTCTGGGGATTTGAACTGGCCGACGGGTCGGCAATCCGGGTCGTGGCCGCCGCCGAGGAGGTACTGGTCATCACCGGCGACCTGCCCCGGCTGGCCTGGCATATCGGCAACCGCCACACGCCTTGCCAGATCGGGCCCGACCGGCTGGTGATCCGCGCGGACCACGTCATCGAGGCGATGCTGCGCCAGCTCGGGGCCCGGATCCCCCGGTCGGTCGAGCCCTTCGCCCCCGAAGGCGGCGCCTATGGCACGGGCCGGACGATGGGCCACGATCATGGGGGTCACGACCATGGGGATCACGACCATGGGGATCACGACCATGGGGGCCACGACCATGGGGGCCACGACGCGGGTCCGGACTTCGGCTGGCACCACCATGGCGATGGCCAGTTGCACCGCCACGACAGGCCAGGGTCCCCCCTGCCCTTTGGCCACGCCAAAGCGCGATGACCCCGCTTCTGACGCTGGTGCAATGGCTCTCGCCGTCGTTTCCGACCGGGGCCTTTGCCTATTCCCACGGGCTGGAAACGGTAATTTTCCAAGGGGTTGTGCACGATTCCAGGACACTTGGCACCTGGCTGCAAGAGGTCCTCGGACACGGCGCGGGGTGGCAGGATGCGGTCCTGCTGGCGCAGGCGCAGACGCCAGAGGCCGACCCCGAGGCACTCGACGAACTGGCGCGCGCGCTCGCCCCGTCGGCCGAACGGTTGGCCGAGACGCTGGAGCAGGGCGCGGCGCTGGTGCGCACGCTGACGGCGATGGGCCACCCGCCGCAGCCCCCGCGCGCCCTGCCGGTGGCGCTGGGGGTGGCGGCCCGCGATCTGGGCCTGCCGCCCGAGACGGTGATTTCCCTGTTCCTGCACTCCTTTGTCGGCAATCTCTGCACGATCGCCGTACGCCATGTCCCGCTGGGGCAGAGCGAGGGGCAGGCGCTGCTGGCGTCGCTGTCGCCGGAAATCGCCGACCTGGCCACGCGCGCCGCGCAGGCCAACCTCGACGACCTTGGCGGCTGCGCGCTGGCCGCCGATCTGGCCGCCATGACCCACGAAACCCTCGACATCAGGATCTTTCGCACATGAGCACCAACGGCCCCCTGCGCGTCGGAATCGGTGGCCCGGTGGGCGCCGGGAAAACCTCGCTGACCGAGGCCCTTGCGCGTGCCCTCGCCCCTCGCTGTTCCATGGCGGTCATCACCAATGACATCTACACGCGCGAGGATGCCGAGTATCTGACGCGTGCCCAGGTCCTGCCCGCCGCGCGCATCCGCGGCGTGGAAACCGGGGGCTGCCCGCATACGGCCATCCGCGAGGATGCCTCGATCAACCTCGCCGCCGTCGCCGACCTGAACGCGGCCTTTCCCGATCTGGACCTGATCCTGATCGAATCGGGTGGCGACAATCTGGCGGCGACCTTTTCGCCGGAACTGGCCGACCTCAGCATCTATGTCATCGACACCGCCGCCGGGCAGGACATTCCGCGCAAGAAGGGGCCGGGGGTGACAAGGTCCGACCTGCTGGTCGTCAACAAGACCGATCTGGCGCCGCATGTGGGCGTCGATCTGGCCCTGCTGGAATCCGACACCAGGGCCGCGCGCGGCGCCCGGCCCTATGTGCTGGCTCAGGTGCGCAAGGGGGTTGGCGTCGACGCGATCATCGCCTTTCTTCAGCGCGAAGGTGGCCTGCCCCTGACCTGACGCGGCATGGTCGAGGCAGCGATCACCAGCGCAAGCCCGACAAAGGCCAGCAGCGGCAAACGCTCGCCGCGAAAGACCATGCCGAAGACCACGGCGAAGCCGGGCATCAGGAACATGGCCAGCGCGGCCTTGTTCGCCCCAGCCCGGCTGACCAGCGCATAGTTGAGCAGGTTCGGCGCCACCGTTGCCAAGACGACCAGCGCCGCCAGCAAGCCCAGCACCGAGGCCGACGGGTCAACCTGCGGCGTGCCCTCGATCAGCAGCGCCAGCGGCCAGACCGTCACCGCACCAACAGCGAACATCCCCGCCGACAGCACCAGAGGCGGCATGGCGCGCCGCCTGCGAAACCAGACATTCCCGGCCGCATAGCTGAGCGGCGAGATCAGCGTCAGGGCCGTGCCCAGACCCGCCTGCCCCAGCCCGTCCGCCAACAGTCCCGGCCCGGCGATCAGCACCACCCCCAGCAGTCCCGCGCCGATGCGCAACGCCTGTTCCAGCGTCGCGGGCTCGTCCTTCAGGAACAGGGCCGCCAGACCCAGCGTGAACAGCGGCATCGTGGCATAGAGCATCCCGCCCATGCCGGTCGGAATGTACTGCATCCCGGCAGCCATGCTGACAAAGGGAATCGCCACCACCAGCACCCCACCCACCAGGATGGTCATCAGGTCATGCCCGTCCGGCCGTCGCGCGCCTCCCAGCAGTCCCGCCGCGATGAGCAGCAGCGGCAGGCCCAGCGCGGCACGCAGCGCAGCCAGCGTCCAGGGCGGAAAATGCGCGACAGTCAGCGCGATCAGCAGCGGCGAGGCCCCGAAACCGGCGGCGCTGAGAACCAGAAGCAGGGGGATGGGCATGCGGGGCTTCCTCGAGGCTGGCGCGCTTCGACCATGACACGCAGCCAAGCGCAAGGGCCGACAAGGTCAAACCCCGCCCCGCGTCCGCCGATTGATCCAACTGCGCCCCGCTGCTAGCCTGCCGCCGTCCCCACACCGGAGCCCCCGATGACCACCGCCTACCAGCCCCTGCCCTTGCCCGACCGCGTGCAGATGCCCGATACCCAGTCCATCGCCGCTGCCGAGGCCTTTCTGGACTACATGCGAAAACGCCATTCGGTGCGCGACTATTCGACCCGCGCCGTGCCCGAAGCCGTGATCCGCGCCTGCATCCTGGCCGCCGGGACCGCGCCTTCGGGCGCCAACCAGCAGCCCTGGCACTTTGTCGCCATCGCCGACCCGGCGATGAAGGCCCGCATCCGCGAGGCCGCCGAAGAGGAAGAGCGCGCGTTCTATTCCGGCGGCGGCGGGGATGAATGGATTTCGGCGCTCGAACCCATCGGCACCGGCGCCTCGAAACCCCACCTGACCGACGCGCCCTGGCTGATCGTGGTCTTTGCCCAACGCCATGGGGTGCGGCCGGATGGCACGCGCTACAAGCATTACTACGTCCCCGAAAGCGTCGGCATTGCCACCGGCATGCTGATCACCGCGCTTCATCACGCGGGCCTCGTTTGCCTTGAACACACCCCCAACCCGATGAAATTCCTCAACGAGATGTGCGGACGCCCGGATCATGAAAAGCCCCTGATGATCCTGCCGGTCGGCTGGCCCGCCGATCACGCCACCGTCCCCGCCGCCGCCAAGATCAAGAAGCCGCAGGCTGACATCCTGACGGTCCTCGCCTAGCGCGCCCTTCAACTTGCCCCGAACACTCCCCTTTCGTGCCACGCCGCCCCGGGGCGCCGCGTTGCCCGAAGGGGGCCGTTCCCCTCCTGCGCAAAGCCGTTTATACCGGCGCCATGCATTCGCCCGCCGCCCCCCGCCCGACCCGTGACCGCGACCTCGCGCGCTGGATCTGGCGTGACCATATCCGCCGCTGGTGGGGCTGGCTGATGCTCGCCGTCGTCTGCATGGTTCTCGACGGGGCCATGGCAGGCGCGCTCAGCCTCATGATGCGGCCGATGTTCGACGAGGTCCTCGTCGCCCGGCGCGAGGACATGGTCCTTTGGGTTGCCCTGGGGGTGGCTGCCATCTTTCTGGTGCGCGCGCTCGCGTCGCTGATCTTTCGTGCCGTGCTGGCTTATGTCGGAGACAAGGTGATCACCGGCCTGCAAACCCGGCTCGCCGCGCATCTGCTTACGCTCGACCAGCATTTCCACCACAACCACCCCCCGGGGCACCTGATCGAGCGCGTGCGCGGCGACACCCACGAGCTCAGCATCCTCTTCGATCGCATCCTGTTGGCCGGCGTGCGCGACATCGTGACCGTCGTGGCACTGATAGCGGCGGCACTGTACATTGACTGGTCTTGGACTTTGGTTGCCCTGGTCGGCGTCCCGCTGCTGATCCTGCCCGCGGCGCTGCTGCAACGCCTGGTTCGCCGGATGGGCACCCGCGCGCGCACCGCCGCCGCCGACGCCTCGACCCGGCTCGACGAGATCTTTCACGGCGTCGGCACCATCCAGCGCAACGGGCTCGAGCAGCACGAGACCAATCGCCTCGCGCGCGTTCTCGCGCGCTACGTCAAGGCCCGGCTGCGCACCGCCTCCGGGCAGGCCGCGATGGGTTCGCTCAGCGATGTGGTTGCGGCGCTGGGTTTTGCGCTGGTGCTGATCCTGGCCGGCGGCCAGATCATCGCCGGAACGCGTACCGTTGGCGAGTTCATGGCCTTTTTTGCCGCCATAGCGCTGCTGTTCGAACCGATGCGCCGCCTCGGGGCGCTCAGCGGCGCCTGGCAGACCGTTCTGGCCAGCCTCGAGCGCATCGATTCGCTTCTGGCTCACCGTCCCAGCGTGACCCAGCCGCAGGGCCCGCTGGCCCCGACGCCCTCGCACGGGGGCGAGACCATCCGTTTCGAGGATGTGACCTTCGCCTATGACACCGATCCGGTGTTGCACGGCCTCAGCTTCACCGCCGAGGCAGGGCAGACCACCGCGCTCGTGGGCCCCTCGGGCTCGGGAAAATCGACCATCTTCACCCTCCTCACCCGCCTCGCCGATCCGCAATCGGGACGCATCACCTTGGGCGGGCAGGATATTTCGCGCATGGACCTGCGCGACTTGCGCAATCTCTTTGCCGTGGTGGCGCAAGACAGCGCGCTCTTTGACGAGACCTTGCGCGACAATATCCTGATGGGCGCCGAGGATGTACCGCAGGCACGGCTCGATGCGGCGATCCGCGATGCGCATGTGGCCGAGTTCCTGCCCCAGATGCCTCAGGGTCTGGACACGCGGGCGGGGCCGCGGGGTTCTGCCCTGTCTGGCGGGCAGCGCCAGCGCATCGCCATCGCCCGCGCGCTGGTGCGCGATGCGCAGATCCTGCTTCTCGACGAGGCGACCTCGGCCCTTGACGCGCAATCCGAAGCGCTGATCCAGGAGGCCCTGGACCGCCTCGGACCGGGGCGCACAACGCTGGTGATCGCCCATCGGCTGGCGACGATCCGTCACGCGCATCGGATCCTGGTTCTCGACGCGGGGCGCGTCGTCGAGGCGGGGACACATGCCGAATTGTTGCACCATGGCGGCATCTATGCTCGCCTGCATGCGCTTCAGGCTGACGACACGCCCTGACCAGGCGGGATCAGTGAGTCCAGACCTGGCGGCGATTGGTGGCGAAATTCTCGCCATAACCACCAAGGCGGATGTTGGCGGCGCGGTCCTTGGGCTGCTGCACGACATACTCGATGCCCTGCGCCACGGCATAGGCCTCGGCCTCGGCCTGCGAGGCGAAGCGCAACCGGACCTGCGCCTGCGTGTCGCCCGAGCCGGTCCAGCCCATCAAGGGGTCGGTGACCCGGCCCTCGCCGGGTGCGAATTCAAGCACCCATGCTCTGGTGCGGGCGGTACCGGATTGCATGGCATTGCGGGCGGGGCGATAGATGCGGGCGCGCATGGCCTGACTCCTCACTGATCTGCCGTCTTATCGGGAATTCCGCCCGCGCTGACAAGGGGTTTCCGCGCTGCGGCGCCGCCCGCCGATCCCCCTTGAAGCGGAACAAAATAGGCACAATTCTAGGGGTTCAAACCCGGTGGAATCGCCCATGCACAACAATCGCCCCGACCATCTGTCCGACCTCCCGATGACGGCGCAACCGAGGCGCGAAAAGCTTGAGGGCGGGCGCAAATTCGTGATGCAGACCCCGTTTCAGCCTGCGGGCGACCAGCCGACGGCGATTGCCGAACTGGCGGCGGGCGTCAATGCAGGCGAGCGCAATCAGGTGCTGCTGGGGGCGACCGGCACCGGCAAGACCTTCACCATGGCCAAGGTGATCGAGGAAACCCAGCGCCCGGCGATCATCCTTGCCCCAAACAAGACCCTTGCCGCGCAATTGTACGGCGAATTCAAGGGGTTCTTTCCCGATAATGCGGTCGAGTACTTCGTCAGCTACTACGATTACTACCAGCCCGAAGCCTATGTCCCGCGCACCGACACCTATATCGAGAAGGAAAGCCAGATCAACGAGGCCATTGACCGGATGCGCCATTCGGCCACGCGGGCGCTTCTGGAACGCGACGACGTGATCATCGTGGCCTCGGTCAGTTGCATCTATGGCATCGGTTCGGTCGAGACCTATTCGGCGATGACGCAGGATCTGATCGTCGGCGGACTTTACGACCCGCGCAAGGTCATCGCCGAGCTGGTCGCCCAGCAATATCGCCGAAACGACGCCGCCTTTTCCCGGGGGGCGTTCCGGGTGCGCGGCGACGTGATCGAGGTCTGGCCCGCCCACCTCGAGGACCGCGCCTGGAGATTGTCGTTTTTTGGCGAGGAACTTGAGTCAATAACCGAGTTTGATCCGCTGACAGGTTCGAAAAGTGATACGTATGACAAAATAAGAATCTATGCGAACAGCCACTACGTCACCCCGCGCCCGACGCTGCAACAGGCGATCAAGGGCATCAGGGACGAGTTGTTCCATACGCTCAAGCGTCTGAACGCGAACGGGCGCCTGCTCGAGGCGCAGAGGCTTGAACAACGCACCAACTTCGACCTCGAAATGCTGGAAGCAACCGGGGTCTGTTCGGGGATCGAGAATTATTCACGCTATCTGACCGGGCGCGCGCCGGGCGAGCCTCCGCCAACGCTGTTCGAGTTCATCCCTGACCATGCGCTTGTTTTCGCGGATGAATCCCATGTAACCGTGCCGCAGATCGGCGGCATGTACAAAGGCGACTTCCGTCGCAAGTCGACGCTGGCCGAACACGGGTTCCGCCTGCCCTCGTGCATGGACAACCGGCCGCTGAAGTTCGAGGAATGGGACGCCATGCGCCCGCAGTCGGTGTTCGTCAGCGCCACCCCCGCCGCCTGGGAACTGGATCAGGCGGGCGGGGTCTTTGCCGAACAGGTGATTCGCCCCACGGGCCTTCTGGATCCTGTGGTGGAAATCCGCCCGGTCAGCATGCAGGTGGATGACCTTCTCGAAGAGGTTCGACGGGTCGCCCGCGACGGCTTGCGTGTGCTGGTCACGGTGTTGACCAAACGTATGGCCGAGGACCTGACCGAATACCTGCACGAGCAGGGCGTGCGGGTGCGCTACATGCATTCCGACATCGACACGATTGAAAGGATCGAGATTCTCCGCGATTTGCGGTTGGGCGCCTTTGACGCTCTGGTGGGGATCAACCTGCTGCGCGAGGGGCTGGACATCCCGGAATGCGGGCTGGTGGCGATTCTGGATGCCGACAAGGAAGGTTTTCTGCGTTCGGAGACGTCATTGATCCAGACCATCGGCCGCGCTGCGCGCAATGCCGATGGACGGGTCATCATGTATGCCGATCGGATAACCGGCAGCATGCAGCGCGCGCTCGACGAGACGAACCGCCGCCGCGCAAAGCAAATGTCTTACAATGAAAAGCACGGCATAACCCCACAGACTGTCAGAAAAAATGTCGAGGACGTGCTGGCGGGGCTGTGGCAGGGCGATACCGATCAGAATCGCGTGACCGCCAGTCTGGACAAGGCGATGGTCGGGGCGAACCTTGCCGCGCATCTGGAGGCCCTGCGCGCCGACATGCGCAAGGCCGCCGAGAATCTCGAGTTCGAGGAGGCCGCCCGCCTGCGCGACGAGATCAAGCGTCTGGAGGCGGTGGAACTGGCGGTGGCGGATGACCCGCTCGCCCGGCAGTCGGCGGTTGAAGAGGCGGTCGAGGACGCAGTCAAGATGCGAGGGCGGTCAACCGCCGGCAAGGCCGGAACGCGCGCGAAAAAGGGCAAGCGGTGAGGCGCATCGCCGTCGTGCTGGGCGCCGCGATCTGGCCGGGGGAACAGCCCTCGCCGACGCTCTCCCGACGGGTGATGCACGCCGTCACGCTCTACCGGGCGGGCGAGGTCGACGCGATTCTGGGTTGCGGCGGCATCGGACGCCATCCACCCAGCGAGGCCGAGGTGATCCGCCGCCTGTGCCGCACGGCTGGCGTGCCCGAAAGCGCCCTGCTGAGTGAGGCGCTCAGTTCAACAACACGCGAAAACCTTTTGAATGCAAAGCCTATTCTCGAACGGCTGGGGGCCAGCGCTGTTCTTGTAACCGACCCCTATCACGCGCCGCGCGCACGTCTCATCGCCCGACAGATCGGCCTGAAGGCGACAATTTCCAGCCCCGACTGGCGCCTCATCGGGCCGCGCCAATGGCTCCGCCATATCCCGCGCGAGGCTGTCGCGATTCTGGCAACCCTGACCGGCTACCGATAGGCCGCGACGGCAACCTGCCGCACCCGGTTGCCATACCCGTAGATGTCGACCTGCACCCAGGCGCCGCCTTGCAGGATCATCTGCCGCGACGCCGGATCGAGCCCGTAGTTCATCACCGCCTGTTCCAGCGCGGCGCGCGCATCGGCATTGTGAAACCAGGCATCCCCGGCATCGCCCGCATCGCGGCGGTTGAAGCGGTGATAGTTCGCCCGGTCCTGCCGGATGATCTGCCACGGCTCGGTCAGCCGCACGCCATTGGAATTGTAGAGATCCTGCTGGCCAATCCAGGCCGTGTAGGTCCCCATGTAGGTCTGCGCCGCAGCCGGAACGGCCAAGGCAAGGGTCAGAGCGAAGGCAAGGGACAAAGGTTTGCGCATGGAATCCTCCTTGATGCCGGGCGTGGACGCACCCGCCGCTGTCGGAACGACCGCTTTTCAGCCCGCCCCATGTTCTCTGCCACTCCGTCAGCCGCCGCGCCATGATCAGGATCATGCCGTTCATCACATTGCCGAGACCGCTCGAGGGTGAGCGCCGGAGGGGATCCGCGTCGCCCCGTCCTTGCGCCTGCGGGTGGCGTTCGGTTATAGAGAGAGCAACAAAATCTTGTAGAAATCCCGCACGAGGCCCCCGGTGAGCGACGAGACCGATACCCCGATCGACGGCGGCGACAAGCGCCCGGCCCAGCCCGTGGTCTCGATCACGCAGGAAATGCGCACCGCCTATCTGGATTACGCGATGAGCGTGATCGTCAGCCGCGCGATTCCCGACCTGCGCGACGGGTTGAAGCCCGTGCACCGGCGCATCCTGTTCGCCATGCACGAAACCGGCAACACCCACGACAAGTCCTATCGCAAGTCCGCGCGGCCGGTCGGCGACACCATGGGCAAATACCACCCGCATGGTGACGGGGCGATCTATGACGCGCTGGTGCGGATGGCCCAGCCGTTCTCGATGTCGCTCAAGCTGCTGGACGGGCAAGGGAATTTCGGTTCTATGGATGGCGATGCGGCTGCCGCCATGCGCTATACCGAAGTGCGCATGGACAAGCCCGCCGCCTTCCTGCTGGCCGATATCGACAAGGATACGGTCGATTTCCAGGACAATTACGATGGCAAGGACCGTGAACCGACCGTCCTGCCGGCCCGTTTCCCGAACATGCTGGTCAACGGCGCCGGCGGCATTGCCGTGGGCATGGCGACCAACATCCCTCCGCACAACCTGGGCGAGGTGATCGACGCGACCAAGGCCCTGATCGCCAATCCGGATCTGACCTCGGAAGACCTGATGGCCTATGTGCCCGCCCCGGATTTCCCGACCGGCGGTCAGATCATGGGCCGTTCGGGCGCACGCAAGGCCTATCTTGAAGGGCGCGGCAGCGTGGTGATCCGCGCAAAGACCCATATCGAGGATATCCGCAAGGACCGTCAGGCAATCATCGTCGATGAGGTGCCCTATCAGGTCAACAAGGCGCAAATGGTTGAAAAGATTGCCGAAGCCGTGCGTGACAAACGCATCGAGGGGATCAGCCATGTCGCCGACGAATCGGACCGGATCGGCATTCGCGTGGTGATCGAGTTGAAACGCGACGCCACGGCCGACGTGGTGCTGAACCAGCTGTTCCGCTTCACCACCATGCAGGTCAGCTTTGGCTGCAACATGCTGGCGCTGAACGGCGGTCGGCCCGAGCAATTGACGCTTCGTGATTTTCTCAGCCATTTCATAACTTTCCGCGAGGAAGTTGTGACGCGGCGCACGGCCCACGAACTGGGCAAGGCGCGTGAGCGCAGCCATGTGCTGTGCGGTCTCGCGGTCGCCGTCTCGAACGTCGACGAGGTGGTGGCGACGATCCGGGCCTCGGCCGATCCGGCGGATGCGCGCGAACGGCTGATGACCCGGCGCTGGCCCGCCGCCGATATCGCCGATTACATCCGGCTGATCGACGATCCCAGCCACACCATCAACGAGGACGGCACCTATAACCTGTCGGAAATCCAGGCCCGCGCGATCCTCGACCTGCGGCTGCAGCGCCTGACGGCGATGGGGGTCAAGGAGGTCACCGACGAACTCGAGGACCTGGCGGGCAAGATCAAGGACTACCTCGACATCCTGCGCTCACGCGCGCGGATCATGGAGATCATCACCGGTGAGCTCGACGAGGTCCGCGCCGCCTTTGCCGTGCCGCGCCGGACCGAGATCATCGACTGGGCCGGCGACCTCGAGGACGAGGACCTGATCGAGCGCGAGGACATGGTGGTCACCGTCACCTCGGGCGGCTACATCAAGCGCACGCCGCTGGCCGAATTCCGCGCGCAGAACCGGGGCGGCAAGGGCCTTTCCAGCATGGCGACCAAGGAAGACGACGTGGTCACCACGCTCTTTGTCGCCAATACACACACCCATCTCTTGTTCTTCACCACCGATGGCATGGTCTATCAGCTCAAATGCTGGCGCCTGCCGCTGGCCGGTCGCACGGCAAAGGGCAAGGCGATCGTCAACATCCTGCCCATCGCGCAGGGCGTATCGATCGCCGCCCTGATGCCGGTCGACGAGCCAGAGGAAAACTGGGAAAAGCTGCAGATCGTCTTTGCCACCTCCGAAGGGGATGTGCGGCGTAACGCCTTGAGCGACTTCACCAATATCCTGCGAAACGGCAAGATTGCCATGAAGCTGCCCGAGGGGGTCAGTCTGGTCAACGCCCGCATCGCCGACGAGGCCGACGACGTGATGCTGGTCACCGCCCTGGGCCGCGCGATCCGCTTTCCCACGACCGACGTGCGGGTGTTCAAGGGCCGCGATTCCACCGGCGTGCGGGGGATCAGACTGGCCGAGGGTGACCGCGTGGTGTCGATGGCGGTCATCCGCCACTTCGAGGCCACACCGGAAGAGCGCGCCGCCTATCTCAAGCAGCGCCGCCTGATCGCCGGAGCACCGGACGAGGCCGAGACCGATGACGAGGAATCCGTCGAGGCAGGGCAATTGTCGCCGGAACGGTATGCCCAGATGTCGGCGGCCGAGGATCTGATCCTGACCGTCACCATCGGCGGCGCGGGCAAGCTCAGTTCCAGCCACGATTATCCGGTGCGCGGGCGCGGCGGTCAGGGGGTTTCGGCGATGGATCGCGCAATGCGCGGCGGGGCGCTGGTGGCCAGTTTCCCTGTCGAGTCCGGCGATCAGATCATGCTCGCCACCTCGACCGGCCAGTCGATCCGCGTTCCGGTCGACCAGATCAGCTTCCGTTCGCGCGGGGCGGGCGGGGTCCGCGTGTTCAATGTGGATGCGGGCGAAGAGGTGGTGTCGGTCGCCCGCGTGGTCGAACAGGGCGACGAGTGATCGTCGTTCATCTTTTGTCAATTCGCATGTGATGGCATGGCCGGAACCCAAGGGGACTCCCGGCCATGAATCTGTATCACTGCATGATCGACCTGAAATCCGACGCCCGCGCGATGACCTTCGCGCTCGCGCTGGAGGCTTGGCTCACGCTCTTGCGCGACGCGGGGCGCATCGGCCCCTGGCGCCTTCTGCGGCGAAAGCTGAACCTCGCCGGGGACAATTGCGCCGACTTCCTGCTCGAGATCGAGGTCGAGGATCTCGCCCAACTCGATTCGGCGTTCCACTTCCTCGGGCAGGCCGGTGATGATGCGATTCGACGATACGAACAGGTGCACCAACAGATCGCCCGCGTCGAATTCGGCCTGTACCGCCCCTATCCGGACCCCGAACGGGCGGAGCGGCTCGCGGTATTGTAGCGTGTCTCTGTGCGAAATTCCGCGATAGCTGTGGAATCTTGTGGAATGGCGCGAATGCGCACAGCATGGCACTCAACAGGCCTTCCTCGTTGAAAGGTCTCTCTCATGTCCAACCTGTCGCTTCTCGCCGCGCGTATCCTGCTCGCGCTCCTGTTCATCATTGCCGGCCTTGGCAAGCTCGCCGACGTGTCGGGTTTTGCCGGTTACATGGCCTCGGGCGGCGTGCCCGCCTTCCTCGCCTGGCCTGTGATCGCCCTCGAGGTTCTCGGCGGTCTCGCTGTCCTCGTCGGGTTCCAGACCCGGATCGCAGCCCTTGCGCTGGGTGGGTTCTCTGTCCTTGCGGGACTCCTGTTCCACTTCGACCCCGCGGACCAGATGCAGATGACCATGCTGCTCAAGAACCTGGGTCTGGGTGGCGGCTTCCTGCTGCTGGCGCAGGCCGGTGCCGGCGCCTATGCGGTCGACGCGCTGACTGGCCGCCGGGCCGCGGCCTGAGCCATCCGCCCGATGTCGTCGGGGCGGCCGCATCTGGCCGCCCCTTTTCTTTCGTCCGGGTGCCCGATATGTCTGGGCCATGACAGACACCTTGCACATCATTGGCGGCGGCATGGCCGGATCCGAGGCCGCATGGCAGGCCGCACAGGCTGGCATTCCGGTTGTCCTGCATGAAATGCGTCCCGGCCGCGGAACCTTCGCGCATCAGACCGGGCTCTTCGGCGAGATGGTCTGTTCGAATTCCTTCCGATCGGATGATGACGAACAGAACGCCGTGGGCCTGCTGCATTGGGAAATGCGTGCCTCGGGCAGCCTGATCATGCGGACCGCCGATCTGCACGCGCTGCCTGCAGGCGGTGCGCTTGCCGTCGACCGCGAGGCTTTTGCCCAGGCGGTGACAGCGGCGCTGCGCGCGCACCCCCTTGTGCGCACCGAAGCGGGCGAGATCACCAGTCTGCCCCGGGACGGGCACTGGATCATTGCCACCGGTCCGCTGACCTCGGATGCGCTGGCGCAGTCGATCCGCGCCGAAACCGGAGCCGAGTCGCTGGCCTTTTTCGACGCCATCGCG
>CALEZJ010000045.1 GCA_937927885.1 uncultured Paracoccaceae bacterium
TCTGCCTGTCTCGTGGGCTCGGAGATGTGTATAAGAGACAGGCCTCGCCGCGGATCATCTCCAGCGTCATCCCCTCCATCAGCCAGACCGGCCGACGGGCATAGAACCCGGCCACATGCTCGCGCCGGATCAGCGGGATCACCTCGCCGAACCGGATGCGGTGCAGCGCGATCAGGCGCTGCCGGTGGCGGTCCTCCTCCTCGGCCATCCCGTCGAACACCGCGGCCGAGGCGGGGTATTCGGCCCTGAGCCGCTCGGCATAGCTGCGATAGATGCGCGCGTCGTCCTCTTCCGAGGAAATCGCCAGCGCCAGGATCTCCTGTTCGGAGAGGTCACGAAAGCGGCGGCGGTCGCCATAGGAAAACATCTGGACACCAGGGGTCAGTGGATCTGCCCCAGCATATGCAGCGCGCGGCGCGACCTCAAGGGCGGGGGGTGCGACCAGATCGCCCGGGCCGGAACCCCGTCACATCCGGTCCCGCCCCAGTCAGGCCGCCGCCGACCGCTCGGCCCATGCCTCGCGCCAGATTTCCCGCGCGGCACCGGCATTCAGCCAGGCAATGAGCAGACCGACGATCACATCCGGCCAGACCGAGGGCCACAGAACCGCCGTCACCACCCCGGTCAGGATGATGCCGACGTTGGCCAGCGCGTCATTGCGCGCCGCCAGAAAGGCCGCGCGGCTCAGACTGCCCGCGCGCGTCCGAAAGCGCGCCAGCAAGGCGGCGCAAGTCAGGTTGACCGCCAGCGCACCCAGACCGACCAGCCCCAGCACCAGCGGGGGCGGGTAGACCGGATCGGCCAGCTTGCCCCACAGCGACCACACAAAGGCGACCACTGGCAACAGCAGGATCGCCGACAGCGCCATGCCGACGCGCGCGCGCGTCGCCGCCGACCAGGTCAGGGCAAAGAAGATCAACAGGTTGACCGCGGCATCCTCGAAGAATTCCGCGCTGTCGGCCAGCAAAGCCACCGAACGGATGCGCAGGCCGACCGCGAATTCAATCCCGAAATAGACCAGATGCAGCACCGCCACGACCAGCACCACGCGACGCAAGGCCGGCATGGTGCGGTCCCTTCGCGTCACCCGATGTTCTCGGGCTGCGGCATGCCCAGGACGTGATAGCCCGAATCCACCATCACGATATCGCCCGTCGTGCAGGCGCCGTAATCCGAGCACAGGAACACCGCCGCTCCGCCCACCGATTCCAGCGTGGCGTTGTGGCGCAGGGGGGCGTTGGCCTCGGTGTGGCGATAGGTCTTGCGCGCGCCGCCGATGGCGGCCCCGGCCAGCGTCTTCATCGGCCCCGGCGAGATGGCGTTGACCCGGACCGCCTGCGGCCCCAGGTCATTGGCCAGGTACCGCACGGCCGATTCCAGCGCCGCCTTGGCCACCCCCATGACGTTGTAGAACGGCGTCACCCGGTTCGAACCGCCATAGGTCAGCGTCACCAGCGAGCCGCCATTCGGCATCAATTCGGACGCGCGGCGGCTGACGTCGATGAAGCTGAAGCAGGAAATGTCCAGCGAATGCTTGAAGTTGGCGCGGCTGGTGTTGATGAACCGCCCGGTCAGTTCCGACTTGTCGGAAAAGGCGATGGCGTGGATCAGGAAATCCATCGTCCCCCAGCGTTCCTTGATCGCGGCAAAGGCCGCGTCCAGGCTTTCGTCGCTGGTCACATCGACATCGACCAGAAAATCCGACCCGACGCTGGCCGCCAGGGGTTCCACCCGCTTGCCAAAGGCCTCGCCCTGATAGCTGAACGCCAGTTCCGCGCCCTCGGCCGCCAGCGCGCTGGCAATTCCCCAGGCGATCGAGCGGTCATTGGCGACACCCATCACCAGCCCGCGCTTGCCCTTCATCAGTTCGGCCATGGCCGTTACTCCGCGAATTTCGACAGGACCAGCGTCGCATTGGTCCCGCCAAAGCCGAAGCTGTTCGACAGGACCGAATCGTGCTGCACATTCTCGCGCAACTCGGTGCAGATCTCCGAGGCGTGGATTTCGGGGTCCAGCGTGGTGACGTTGATCGACGGCGCGATGAAGTTCTTCTCCATCATGATCAGCGAATAGATCGCCTCATGCACGCCGGTCGCGCCCAGGGAATGGCCGGTCAGCGACTTGGTCGAGGCCACGGGCGGCACGGCCCCCTCGCCAAACACGCGGCGCAGGGCCTTGATCTCGGTCACGTCGCCCGCCGGTGTGCTGGTGCCATGCGCGTTGACATAGGTCACCTTGCGGCCCTTCGGCAGCGTCGACAGCGCCAGCTTCATCGACCGCTCGCCGCCCTCGCCACTGGGGGCCACCATGTCATGCCCGTCCGAAGTGGCGCCGTAGCCGGTGACTTCGGCATAGATCCTGGCGCCGCGCGCAAGGGCGTGGTTCAGCTCCTCCAGCACCACCACGCCGCCGCCGCCGGCGATGACAAAGCCGTCGCGAGTCGCGTCAAAAGTGCGGCTGGCCGTGGTCGGCGCGTCATTATACTTCGACGACATCGCCCCCATCGCGTCAAAAAGGCAGGACAGCGTCCAGTCCAGTTCCTCGCCGCCGCCCGCGAACACGATGTCCTGCTTGCCCATCTGGATCAGTTCGACGCCATTGCCGATGCAATGCGCCGAGGTCGAACAGGCCGAGGTGATCGAGTAATTGACGCCCTTGATCTTGAACGGCGTGGCCAGGCAGGCCGAATTGGTCGAGGACATGCAGCGCGTGACCATGAAGGGGCCCATCCGCTTTGGCGCGCCCTTTTCGATCACCGTGTTGTGCGCCACAAAGAAATTCGAGGTCGACGGCCCGCCCGAGCCCATGATCAACCCCGAGCGCTCGTTCGACACCTCGCCCGGCTCCAGCCCCGCATCGGCAATCGCCTGCTGCATCGACAGGAAGTTATAGGCCGCGCCCGGCCCCATGAACCGCAGGTCGCGCTTGTCGATATGGTCCTCCAGCACGATCTGCGGCTTGCCGTGAACCTGGCTGCGGAATCCGTGCTCGGCATATTCGGGCGCAAACACCACCCCCGACCGACCGGCGCGCAACGAATCCTCGACCTCGGCCACCGAATTGCCGATGGGCGAAATGATCCCGATCCCGGTGATGACGACACGACGCATGCGAATTCCCCCAAGGCTTTTCTCCGGATTTAGCCGCTGAGGGGCGCGATTGCCACCGGATAATTCATCGCGCGGCGCCGGTTCATCTGTCCTCAAATATCCTCAGGGGGGTGAATTCGCGCAGCGAAGAGGGGGGCAGAATGCCCCCCTTGCCCGGTGAGCCGTGAAAACCGCCCTCAGACGGCTTTCTTCAACGCCTCGACCAGATCGGTCTTTTCCCAGCTGAACCCGCCATCCGCCTGCGGCGCGCGGCCGAAATGGCCATAGGCCGAGGTGCGCGCATAGATCGGCTTGTTCAGTCCCAGATGGGTGCGGATGCCGCGCGGGGTCAGGTCCATGACCTGCGCCACGGCGCGTTCGATGACCTCGTCCGGAACCAGCCCGGTGCCGTGGGTGTCCACATAGATCGACAGGGGCCGCGCCACGCCGATCGCATAGGAAATCTGCAGGGTGCAGCGCCTGGCAAGCCCCGCCGCGACCACGTTCTTGGCCAGATAGCGCGCGGCATAGGCGGCCGAGCGGTCGACCT
>CALEZJ010000046.1 GCA_937927885.1 uncultured Paracoccaceae bacterium
GGCGAGACACTGAACACCGTCTACTGGATCCAGGGCGAGTATGTCCGCGAGGTTCTGGCCGAGGACGACCACTTCTTCCGCGACATGCGCACCAATTCCTCGCACCGCATCGATACCCGCACGCTGGATATTCTCGCCGCGGCGCACAACCTGCTCGATGTCAGCGAACCCTATCTGCTGCTGTCGGGCTACCGGTCGCCGGAAACCAACGCTGCCCTGCGCTCGCGCTCGCGCGGCGTCGCCCGCAATTCGCGCCACATGGTTGGCCAGGCCGCCGACGTACGCCTTGGCAGCCGCTCGGTCGGACAAGTCAGCCGTGCCGCCATCGCCTGCGCGGCGGGGGGCGTGGGGCGCTACTCGCGCTCGAACTTCACCCACATGGATTGCGGCCCGGTTCGCAGCTGGGGCGCCTGACCACGCAGCCCTTCGAAATCACGTGCCCCCGCAGCCCCTGGCCGCGGGGGTCTTGCATTCGGCCCTTGCACTGGACGTCCCGCAGCCCCACCTTGGCAGCCCCTGTCCCATCGATCAAAGTTCCATGCCCTCCCTTGATACCGCCTTCTGGCTGACAACCGCCGCCATCATCGCCCTGCTGGTGCTGTCGGGATTCTTTTCGGGCAGCGAGACCGCTCTGACTGCCTCGTCGCGTGCCAAGTTGCGCGCACAGGCGGACAAGGGGTCCTCGGGCGCCGATACCGCCCTGAAGATCACCGAAGACAGCGAAAAGCTGATCGGCGCGCTGCTCCTGGGCAACAACCTGGTCAATATCCTCGCCGCCTCGCTGGCGACTGCGTTGTTCACCCGGCTCTTTGGCGATTCGGGCGTAGCCCTGGCGACCTTGATCATGACCGCCACGGTGCTGATCTTTTCCGAGGTCCTGCCAAAGACCTATGCCATCACCCAGCCAGAATCGACCGCTTCGCGCGTGGCGCCCGTGGTGCGGCTGCTGGTGCTGGTCTTTGCCCCCGTTGTCGCGGTGGTGCGCCTGTTGGTGCGCGGGATCCTGGCGCTGTTCGGGGTGCGCATCGACCCCGATGGCGCGGTCCTGTCCTATCACGAGGAAATCGCCGGAACGCTGGCGCTGGGGCATCAGGAAGGCACGGTCGACAAGGCAGACCGCGACCGGCTGCTGGGCGCGCTGGACCTTGCCCATCGCACGGTCGAGGAGGTGATGCTGCACCGTTCGCGCCTGGAGACCGTCAACATCGACGCGCCACCCGCAGAAATCATCGCCCAGTCGGTGAACTCGCCGCATTCCCGCCTGCCCGCCTGGCAGGGGGACCCCGAGAACATCGTGGGTGTGATCCATGTGCGAGACCTGATGCGCGAGGTGCACCGTGTGGTGACCGAGGCCGAGGGGGATTTCAGCGCCGTGGCACGGCTCGATATCCGCTCGGTCGCGCGCGAGCCCTATTTCGTCCCCGACACCACGCCGCTCGATGAACAGATGCGCCAGTTCATCCAGCAACGTCGGCATTTCGGCCTGGTGGTTGACGAATACGGCGCGTTGCTTGGCCTGATCACGCTGGAAGACATTCTGGAAGAAATCGTCGGGGAAATCGTCGACGAACACGACCTACCCACCGAGGACCCGATAACCCGTCTGGAAAGCGGCGCGATCGAGATCGACGGAGGCATGACGATCCGCGACCTGAACCGGGCGATGGACTGGGCGCTGCCCGATGACGAGGCCAATACCGTGGCCGGTCTGGTGATCCACGAGGCGCAAATGATCCCCGATCAGGGTCAGGTGTTCCAGTTCCACGGCTTTCGCTTTGCCGTCGTCGAGCGGGTGGAAAATCGGCTGACCAGGCTGAAGATCCGGCGCATGTAGGGTGGGGTTTCACCCCACCCTACAGGGGCTCTATATCGCCTTCTGCGCGCAAGGCATGAAACTCTGCGACAAACCTCTCGAGCCGCGCACCTGAAACCGCATCGCGCAACCCCTGCATAAGCTCCTGATAGTAATGCAGATTGTGCCAGGTCAGCAGCATGGATCCGATGATCTCGTCGGCTTTGACCACATGATGCAGATAGGCGCGGCTGTAGTTGCGGCACGCAGGGCAGGTGCAGGCCTCGTCCAGAGGGCGCGGATCGTCCTTGTGGCGCGCGTTCTTCAGGTTCACCGCGCCGCGCCGGGTCCAGGCCTGCCCGGTGCGGCCTGACCGCGAAGGCAGAACGCAATCCATCATGTCGATCCCGCGCTGAACTGCCCCGACCATATCATCGGGCTTGCCAACGCCCATCAGATAGCGCGGCTTGTCGGTCGGCAGGAACCCTGGCGCATAGTCTAGGACGCCGAACATCGCCTCTTGCCCCTCGCCTACCGCGAGGCCGCCCACTGCATAGCCATCAAAGCCGATGCCTTGCAGGGCCCTGGCACTCTCTTCGCGCAGGTCGCGGTTCACGCCGCCCTGCATGATTCCGAAAAGGGCGTGCCCCGGACGGTCGCCAAACGCATCGCGCGACCGTTGCGCCCAGCGCATCGACAGGCGCATGGATTTCGCCACGGTGGCGTCATCCGCAGGCAGAGCCGGACATTCGTCGAAACACATGACGATGTCCGAACCCAGCAGCCGCTGGATTTCCATGCTGCGCTCGGGCGTCAGCAGGTGTTTCGAGCCGTCGATGTGGCTGGAAAACCGCACGCCGTCTTCAGTCAACTTGCGAAGTCCTGCCAGCGACATCACCTGGAAGCCGCCGGAATCTGTCAGGATCGGGCGCTCCCAGTTCATGAACCGATGCAGCCCGCCCAGCGCCGCGACCCGTTCCGCACCCGGGCGCAGCATCAGATGATAGGTGTTGCCGAGCAGGATATCCGCCCCGGTCGCGCGCACGCTCTCGGGCATCATCGCCTTGACGGTCCCCGCCGTGCCAACGGGCATGAAGGCCGGTGTGCGGATGTCGCCGCGCGGGGTGTGGATCGTGCCGGTGCGCGCGGCGCCATCGGTGGCGTGGAGGGTATAGGCAAAACGCTGGGTCATCCCCTTCCCTTAGCCTGTCGCGCGCGCCCTTGCCAGTGCGGCGCGGGTGGGTGATGCTAGTCGCATGAGTGACGAGTTCCTGACCAGCGCCTGCGAGGGCGGAGTGCGCAGGCTGACCCTTGACGGCGGCGCGGCGCATCCCCTGTCGCTGGGGATGATCCGCGCGCTGCACCGCACCATCGACGAGGCTGTGTCGGACCCCGAGACGCGGGTGATCATGATTCACGGTCCGGGCAGGATCTTCTGCGCCGGGCATGACCTGAAGGAAATCGCCGCTCATCGCACCGGCCCAGATCACGGCGCCACCTACCTCACCGAACTTTTCGACGCCTGCGCCGCGATGATGCAGGCCCTTGTCGGCTGCCCGCTTCCCACCATTGCTGTGGTCGAGGGCATCGCCACCGCCGCCGGGCTGCAACTGGTGGCCTCGTGCGATCTGGCCTATGCGTCCACAGCCGCGCGGGTCTGCCTACCCGGCGTGCGTAATGGAGGCTTTTGTTCCACCCCTGCAGTGGCCGTCGCCCGCGTCATCGGACAAAAACACCTGATGGACCTGTTGTTGACCGGCGAGGATCGAACCGCCGACTGGGCACTGCGCGCGGGCCTGTTCACCGAAGTGTTGCCGCAAGCCGACCTGCACCCCCGCGTGGATGCGGTCGCGCGCACCCTCGCCACACGGGCGGCCGGGGCGATTGCCACCGGCAAGGCCACGCTGGCCGCCCAGATCGACCTGCCGCTGGATCGGGCCTATGCCCTGGCCAGCCCGGTGATGGTGCAATCCTTCCTGTCGCCCGATCGAAAACGCTAGCCGTCCTAAACGCTCGCCGCGCCCCTTTACCTGCCGCGACAGAAGTTTATATCTTCACTCAGGAAACCGACCGCGCGGATGGCCATGAACGCTCCGACCCCCGTTGAGGGC
>CALEZJ010000047.1 GCA_937927885.1 uncultured Paracoccaceae bacterium
CGCATCTCGGCTGGCTGCTTGCCAACGCCTGAGAAGACGATCCGCTCACCCGGCACCCCGGCGGCTTTGGCGCGCAGGTATTCGCCCAGGGACACCACATCCATCCCTGCACCCAGGTCGCCCAGCAGCTTCAGAACCGCGGTGTTGGAATTCGATTTGACCGCAAAGCAGACCAGGTTGGGCAGGGGGGCCAGAGCCTCGCGGAACAACAGGAAATGCCGTGTCAACGTTGCCGCAGAATAGCAATAAAACGGTGTCCCCACCGAATTGGCAATATCGGACAAAGCGACGTCTTCGGCGTATAACTGGCCGTTCTTGTATAGGAAATGATCCACGAAAGCCCCCGGTCGCGCGTCTGGCGCTGTCAGAAATTCAACCTTGCCGCGCCTGCGGCCTCAGCGCCAGATACAGGGGCAAGCCGCAGCTGACCCCGATCAGGTAGGTCGCCGGAATCGCCCAGAGGCCACGCCAGTTGCGGGTTTTCGCGCTTTCCCAGACCACCCAGAGCGTCAGTGTCACGGCGGCAATCGTCAGGTCCCACACCAGACCCGACGAGGCCCCGTTGGCGTGCCATGCGTCGACCATGCCCATGATCGACCAGTCATTGGCCGCCAGCCAGGGCAGGAACCAGCTCATGGGATGCACCGTGCCCCAAAGCGCAAGTGCCAGCCACACCAGCCTCATGACCGGGCCTGCCAGAAACCGCGCAGATCAACCCCACCCGGAACCGACGGAGGATCGCCCGCACCACACCCCGCAAGGGCCAGCGCCAGTGCCAGCCAGAATGCGCCTTTCATGCCAGCCTCTCTTTCCAGATCGCGACCTGCGCACGCACCTGATCGGGTGCGGTGCCTCCATAGGAAATGCGCGATCGCACCGAATTGTCCACACCCAGCACCGAATAAACCCGCTGATCGATGCCGGGATGCGCCGATTGCATCTCGGCCAGCGTCAGATCCGGCAGATCGCAGCCCTTGCCCTCGGCCAGGGCGACGAGCGAGCCGGTCACATGATGCGCCTCGCGGAAGGGCAGGCCCAGTTCGCGCACCAGCCAGTCGGCAAGGTCCGTCGCGGTGGAAAACCCACTGGCGGCGGCAGTGGCCAGAACCTCGCGGTTGGCGTTCATGTCACGCACCATGCCCTCCATCGCCGCCAGTCCCAGCATCAGGTTGTCGGCAGCGTCAAAGACCTGTTCCTTGTCCTCCTGCATGTCTTTGGAATAGGTCAGCGCAAGTCCTTTCATCACCGTGAACAACGCCACCGTGGCCCCCAGGATGCGCCCCAGCTTTGCCCGGATCAGTTCGGCCGCGTCGGGATTCTTCTTCTGCGGCATGATCGATGAGCCGGTGGTGAAAGCATCCGACAGGCGCACGAAGCGGAACTGCGCCGAGGACCAGATTACCAGTTCTTCGGCAAAGCGACTGAGGTGCATGGCGCAGATCGACGCGGCAGACAGATATTCCAGCGCAAAATCGCGGTCGCTGACCGAATCCAGGCTGTTCGCCGTGGGCCGATCAAAGCCCAATGCCGCCGCGGTGGCGTGGCGGTCGATGGGAAAGGACGTCCCTGCCAGCGCCGCCGCGCCCAGTGGGCATTCGTTCATCCGGCGGCGGGCATCGGCAAAGCGTCCCCGGTCGCGCGCCAGCATCTCGACATAGGCCATCATGTGATGGCCCCAGGTCACCGGCTGCGCGGTCTGCAGATGGGTGAAACCGGGCATGACCCAATCCGCCCCGGCCTCGGCCTGGGCGAGAAAGGCACGCATCAGGCTGTCGATCCCGGCGATGGCGGCGTCGGCCTGGTCGCGCACCCAGAGGCGGAAATCGACCGCCACCTGATCGTTGCGACTGCGCGCGGTGTGCAGGCGGCCCGCAGGCTCGCCGATGATCTCTTTCAGGCGCGATTCCACGTTCATGTGGATGTCTTCCAGCGCAGTGCGGAAGGGGAAGTTTCCCGCCTCGATCTCGGCCAGAACCTGGGCCAGGCCTGCATCAATGGCTGCCTGGTCGGCCGGTGTGAGGATGCCCTGCGCGGCCAGCATCGCCGCATGGGCGCGGCTGCCTGCAATGTCCTGCGCATAGAGGCGGCGGTCGAAGCCGATCGAGGCGTTGATCGCCTCCATGATCGCCGCCACACCACCGGCAAAGCGGCCGCCCCACATGCTGTTCGCGCTGTCGCTCATCGCTGACCCCCTCGTTCCGGCACCGCTCCTGCGGTGGCCGCTGATGCGGGGCGGTATACGCGTGGCGCAACTCGCGCGCAATCGAACGCGAATCGCCCGCGCCTTCACCGAACGTTAAGGGCTGGCACGCAGGATGAGGGTGTCGCGCAATCCAAGGACAGGCAGCATGCGCTTGCAGACCCCCCTCGACCTGCCCGCAGACGGGCTGGATAGCCCTCTCTCCGTCGCCGACCGCCTCCGACAGGAGGAAACCATCGGCATGGTACGCAAGGCCCTTGATGAACGGCGCGCGATGCTGGCCTTTCAGCCGGTTGTGCAGGCCCGCATGACCAACCGCGCCGCGTTCTTCGAGGCTTTCATCCGCATCCTCGACGAACAGGGGCGGGTGATCCCGGCCCGTGACTTCATGTCGGCCGTGGAAACCAGCGAGATCGGCCGCCGCATCGACGTTCTGGCACTGGAACTGGGGCTTCTGGCGCTGGCGCGCGAACCGTCGATCCGGCTGGCGGTCAACATGTCGGCACGTTCGATCGGATATCCGGCCTGGCTCGCCGCGCTGGAGCGCGGCCTCAGGGCCGATCCGACCATCGCGGAACGGCTGATCCTGGAGATCACCGAGAGTTCGGCCATGCTGATGCCCGATCTGGTGACGGTCTTCATGGCCGACATGCAGGCACGGGGCATCTGCTTTGCGCTCGACGATTTCGGGGCCGGTTATACGGCGTTCCGGTACCTGAAGGATTTCTACTTCGACATCATCAAGATCGACGGACAGTTCATCCGCGGCGTGGCGAACAACCCCGACAATCAGGTGTTGGCGCAGGCTCTGGTCTCCATCGCGCGCCATTTCGACATGTTTACCGTGGCCGAATCGGTCGAAACCGCCGAGGATGCGCGCTATCTGATCGACATCGGATTCGATTGCCTTCAGGGGTATTATTACGGTGTCCCGTCAACCGAGGCCCCTTGGCTTTCGTCGCGTCTGTCGCGTCAGGCCTGAAGGGGCAATAATGGCGCAATCCGCTTCCGCTAACGGCGCGAAAACCGGCAGGGCGCCGCGCATTTCCGCACTGCGGCATTGATTCGCGGGGGGGCAAAGCGTAAACCGTTGCCACCCGCGCCCGCTGAGCGGCGCCTAGAGCCCGAGGAACCTCAATGACCAATGTCGTGATCGTCTCTGCCGCCCGCACCGCCGTGGGCTCGTTCAATGGCAGCTTCGCCAATACCCCGGCGCACGAGTTGGGAGCCGCGGTGATTGAGGCAGTGGTGGCCCGCGCCGGGATCGACAAGGCCGAGGTTTCCGAAACCATCCTTGGTCAGGTTCTGACCGCCGGCCAGGGCCAGAACCCTGCCCGCCAGGCCGCGATCCGCGCCGGCCTGCCGATCGAAGCGTCGGCCTGGGGTATCAACCAGGTCTGCGGTTCGGGTCTGCGCGCGGTCGCGCTGGGGGCGCAGAACGTGGCACTGGGCGACGCCAGCATCGTCATCGCCGGCGGACAGGAGAGCATGTCGCTGTCGCCCCACGTCGCTCACATGCGCGCGGGCACCAAAATGGGCGACATGAAATTCATCGATTCGATGATCAAGGATGGGCTCTGGGACGCATTCAACGGCTATCACATGGGTCAGACCGCCGAGAATGTCGCGAACCAGTGGCAGATTTCGCGCGAGCAGCAGGACATCTTTGCCGTCGCCAGCCAGAACAAGGCCGAAGCCGCGCAAAAGGCCGGGAAATTCGCTGACGAGATCGTGCCCTTCGTGATCAAGACCCGCAAGGGCGATGTGACGGTCGATTCGGACGAATACATCCGTCACGGCGCCACCCTCGACGCGATGGCGAAACTGAAGCCGGCCTTCACCAAGGACGGCTCGGTGACCGCGGCCAATGCATCGGGCCTCAATGACGGAGCCGCTGCGGTCCTGCTGATGACCGAGGCCGAGGCCAATCGCCGCGGGCTGAAGATCCTCGCCCGCATCGCATCGCATGCGACGGCTGGTCTGGACCCGGCGATCATGGGCGTCGGCCCGATCCATGCGTCGCGCAAGGCATTGGCCAAGGCGGGCTGGAAAGCCGCCGACCTTGACCTCGTCGAGGCGAACGAGGCCTTCGCCGCGCAGGCCTGTGCCGTCAACAAGGACATGGGCTGGAATCCGGACGTGGTGAACGTCAACGGCGGCGCCATCGCCATCGGCCATCCGATCGGCGCCTCGGGCGCGCGGATCCTGAACACGCTGATCTTCGAGATGCAGCGCCGCGATGCGAAGAAAGGCATTGCAACGCTGTGCATCGGCGGCGGCATGGGCGTCGCCATGTGCCTGGAGCGTTGATCGCGCGACATTTTCCGATGGAATGAACGTATCGGGGCGCAACAATGTTGCGCCCCGACTTCTTACACGATACCAGAATTTCAAGAACACCAGTCCAGGAGGAATGTATGGGACGGATTGCATTGGTCACCGGGGGCTCGCGCGGCATTGGCGCAGCGATCAGCCTGGCGCTGAAGAACGCAGGCTACACCGTTGCGGCCAACTATGCCGGCAATGACGAGGCGGCGGCAAAGTTCACCGCCGAAACCGGCATCAAGACCTACAAGTGGAACGTCGCCGACTACGAGGCCTCGAAATCGGGTATCGCGCAGGTCGAGGCTGATCTGGGGCCGATCGAGGTCGTGGTGGCCAATGCCGGCATCACCCGCGACGCGCCCTTCCACAAGATGACCCCCGATCAGTGGAAGCAGGTGATCGACACCAACCTGACTGGCGTGTTCAACACCGTCCATCCGATCTGGCCGGGGCTGCGCGACCGCAAGTTCGGCCGTGTGGTGGTGATTTCGTCGATCAACGGCCAGAAAGGTCAGTTCGGTCAGGTCAATTATGCCGCGACCAAGGCGGGCGATCTGGGGATCGTGAAATCCCTGGCGCAGGAAGGCGCGCGGTTCGGGATTACCGCAAACGCGGTCTGCCCGGGCTATATCGCCACCGAAATGGTGATGGCGGTGCCGGAAAAGGTGCGCGAGTCGATCATTGCGGGCATCCCCGCCGGTCGCTTGGGCGAGCCCGAGGAAATCGCCCGCTGTGTTGCCTTCCTCGTCAGCGATGACGCGGGCTTCATCAACGGATCGACGATCAGCGCCAATGGCGCGCAGTTCTTCGTCTGAAGCCAAAGGAAGAGGGGGCGCTGCCCCCTCTTCGCGCTTGCGCCGGATTTCCCCCCCGGAGTATTTCCGGGCAGGTTGAAGGGGACGCGCATGGACAGGACAAGAGCCACAGCCATCGGTTTTTCCGCAGTGATCCTTTGGTCTCTGCTTGCCGTTCTGACCGTTGCGACCGTGCCGGTTCCGCCCTTTCTGCTGACCGCAATGACCTTTGCCATAGGCGGCGCCGTGGGGCTGGTCTGGCTGGCCGGCCGGCGCTTGCCGCCGCTGGAACAGCCGCTGTCGGCCCGCCTGCGCACGCGCACGCTCGGCCGCGAGCGGATGAAGGCCGCCCGCGTCGCCTGGGC
>CALEZJ010000048.1 GCA_937927885.1 uncultured Paracoccaceae bacterium
ACCTATGGTTGGCCGCTGGCCGCGGGAACCCTGCTGGCGCTGCTCGCCGCCTGGATCGAACCCCGGCGCCCGCGCGATCAGCTTTCGCTGGCCGAGGCGCTGCTGGCGCTGGCCTCGGTGGTCGCTGTGGCCTACCTGATCTCGCATGCGGCCTTCCTGCGCAACCGCGCCGGCGTCATTCCGCATCCGAACGACATGTGGACCGCCATTGTCGGGATCGTTCTGATCCTCGAACTGACGCGCCGTCTGGCCGGCATGGCGCTGGTGATCATCGTCGGCGTGTTTCTTGCCTATGGCTTTCTGGGCCCCTGGCTGCCGGGCGTGCTGCACCACCGGGGCTATGCGCCGGGCCGGTTCTTTGCCTTTATCTTCACCGACAACGGCATCCTGGGTCCGACCACCTCGATTTCCTCGACCTACATCATCCTGTTCATCACTTTTGCGGCCTTCCTGCAGGCCAGCCGGGTGGGTGAATATTTCGTCAACTTCGCCTTTGCCGCCGCCGGGTCCTCGCGCGGGGGGCCTGCGAAAGTGGCGGTTTTTGCCTCGGGGCTGATGGGGATGATCAACGGCACCTCAGCGGGCAATGTGGTGGCGACGGGCTCGCTGACCATTCCCCTGATGAAACGGGTCGGCTACCGGCCGCAGACCGCCGCCTCGGTCGAGGCGGCGGCCAGCACCGGCGGACAGATCATGCCGCCGATCATGGGGGCAGGTGCCTTCATCATGGCCGAGATCACCGCGATTCCCTACCGCGACATCGCCATCGCGGCGATCATCCCCTCGGTGCTCTACTTCGTGTCGGTCTATTTCATGGTGGACAAGGAGGCGCTCAAGAACAACATGAAGGGCCTGCCACGGTCCGAACTGCCTAAGTTCCGCGTCATGGCGCGGCAGGTCTACCTCTTCGCACCCATCCTGATCCTGATCGGAGCGCTGTTCATGGGCTATTCGGTCATCCGGGCCGGCACGCTGTCGATGGCCGCAGCCGCCGTCGTCTCGTGGCTGACGCCGCACAAGATGGGAATCCGCTCCATCCTCTATGCATTCGAGATCGCCGCCCGCATGGCGCTGCAGATGGTCGCGGTCTGCGCCGCCGCAGGGGTCATCGTCGGTGTCATCGCGCTGACGGGCGTGGGCACGCGCTTCTCGTCGCTGCTGCTGGACCTTGCCGGGGCGAACCAGTTTGCCGCGCTGGTGTTCGCCATGCTGGTGGCGATCATCCTGGGCATGGGGATGCCGACCACCGCGGCCTATGCGGTGGCGGCGGCGGTGATCGCACCGGGCCTGATCCGCATGGGCATCCAGCCGCTGACGGCGCATTTCTTCATCTTCTACTACGCCGTCATCTCGTCGATCACCCCGCCGGTGGCGCTGGCCGCCTATGCGGGTGCCGCCATCGCGCAGTCAGACCCGATGAAGACCTCGGTCGAAAGCTTCCGCTTTGGCCTCGCCGCCTTCATCGTGCCCTTCATGTTCTTCTTCTCGTCCGAGATGCTGATGCAGGGCGAGTGGATCGACATTGCGCGGGTCTTTGGCACGGCGCTCTTCGGGATCTACCTGATGGCCTCGAGCGTGCAAGGCTGGATGTGGGGACGGCTGAACTGGCCGCTCAGGATCGTCACGCTGGCCGCGGCTCTGGCGATGATCGAGGGCGGGCTGGTGTCGGATCTTCTGGGCCTCGGCACCGCAGCCCTGGTGCTGGCGATCCAGCGGGGTCTGCTGAGCCCGCGCAACGCCAGCCGCGGGCTGGATTGAGCGACGGTCGGGGGGGCGCCAGCGCCCCCCCTTACCTTTTGAACCTTTGCCAGAGCCAGATCAGCGCCATCGAGCCCATCACCGCCAGCACGAAGGTGACCACCCAGCCGCCTGCCGTCAGGATCAGCCGCAGCGCAAAGCCGCCGACCAGCGCGCCAAGAACGCCCAGACCCATGGCGGTGGGCAGATCGGCATCGACCCGCATCAGCCGCGTGGCTATCATCCCGGCCGCCGCTCCGATCACCGCCAGCAGGAGAACCCCGGGGATCATGCCGCCCCTCCCGCTGCCTCGGCGGCAATCTGGGCCGCCGTGCGACGCCCACGCTCGGTCGCGGATTTCAACTGGCCACAGGCGGCCATGATGTCCTCGCCCCTTGGCGTGCGAATGGGCGAGGCATAGCCGGCCTTGAACACGATATCGGCAAAGGCCTCGATCCGTTCCCAGTCGCTGCGCTGATAGGGCGCACCGGGCCATTCGTTGAACGGGATCAGGTTGATCTTGGCCGGGATGCCCGCGATCAGCTTGACCAGCCGACGCGCGTCCGCATCCGAATCGTTCACGTCCTTCAACATCACATACTCGAAGGTGATGCGTTCAGAGTTGGACAGACGGGGATAGTCGCGCAGCGCCGCCAGCAGGGTTTCGATATTCCACTTCTTGTTCACCGGCACCAGCCGGTCGCGAACGGCATCGGTGGTCGCATGAAAACTGACCGCCAGCAGGCAGCCGATCCCCTCGGCGGTGCGGGCGATTTCTGGCACTATACCGCTGGTGGACAGCGTGATGCGACGACGCGACAGCGCGATTCCCTCGCCGTCCATGACGATCTGCATCGCGTCTCGCACATTGTCGAAGTTGTAGAGCGGCTCGCCCATCCCCATCAGCACGACATTGGAGATCAGGCGCTCCTCGCGCTTGGGCTCACCGGGTACCGGCCATTCGCCCAGATCGTCGCGCGCCACCATCACCTGACCGACAATCTCTGCCGCGGTCAGATTGCGCACCAGCTTCTGCGTGCCGGTGTGGCAAAAGGAACAGGTCAGCGTGCACCCGACCTGAGACGAAATGCACAGGGTGCCGCGCCCCTCTTCGGGGATATAGACGGTCTCAACCTCGTGCCCGCCGTCGATGCGAAGCAGATACTTGCGCGTCCCGTCCGCCGAGACCTGCCGCGTCACGATCTGCGGCAGCCGGATGTCGAAATTCGCCGCCAGAAGCGCACGAAAGTCCTTGGCGAGATTGCTCATCTGCGCAAAGTCGCGCAGGCCCCAGTGATAGAGCCATTGCCAGACCTGCCCCTCGCGCATCTTCGCCTGTTTTTCCGGCGTGCCCGCGGCGATCAGCGCCGCGCGCAACTGGGGCCGGGTCAGTCCGATCAGGTTTGGCCTGACCCCTTCGGGCACCTTGCGCGGGATCGTCAGAACATCCGGTGTGATGGGGCCGGTTAGGGGGCCTGTCATGCGCGTCTCCTCATGGTCAGCGCAGCATATAAGAAAAAGCCGCCCGGCTGAACAGCCCGGCGGCCCTGCAATCGTGCGGTCCCGGCGTTACTGCGCGCAGCGGCGCTGGGCTTCCTCGGTCGCGGCCGTGAGACCGAACAGCGAGAACGTGTCCTGCGTGCGCGTCCCCCGGGCCGAGCGCGCCACCAGAACCGCGTTCTGGCCCCGGCGCATGGCGGCCAACAGGCGCGCATCATCGGCCGGCGACCCCGACCAGGCCCATTCGCCCTCGACGATCAGCGAGAACGTGTCGGTGCCGATGGTCACATCGACCGTCGAGTTCGGCGCAAAGGGATAGCCGCCGGTGAACGAGATTTCCGGACCGCCAGACTGACCCTGCCGGAAGGTCGCGAACAGCAGGATCGTCCCGCGCCGGACCTCGACAGGTCGACCGTCCCGCGTGTTCACTGTCTCCGACGGCGCCGAAACCGCCCAGCATTCGCGCGGGGTACCGTCGACAAAGACGCTCCAGGCGGTTTCCACCGCGACGCGATTGGTCGATTCCTGTGCCACGGACGCCCCCGAGGCCATCAGGGATGCGATCAATGCCGCTGTCGCGAACCCGAACGATTTTGCCATGTGTTCATAGCCTCCAGCGAGTTTCAAAGGCCCCCCGACGCCCGGCTCTTTTGCACAAGGCTTTCGACTGGCGCAACAGGGGTTTGACCGTTAGTTTGCCTCTTACCCGAATTTGCGGGGGGTAAGAAACCCCCGTTGGCGGAAAATTGCGCAACTGTGAAGGAGACGCGCCATGAGCGATGTGGGTCAAGGCGCCGTGCCGCTGGTTGAACTCTGGCGTGGCGGGCGGTTGGAAAGCCAGCACAGCGGGCATGCCGTGATCTGTGACGCGTCGGGTATTGTCGAGGCCTGGGGCAATCCCGGGGCCCTGATCTATCCGCGTTCTTCGTGCAAGATGCTGCAGGCGCTGCCGCTTCTGGAAAGCGGCGCGGGGGCCGGTCTGGATGCGCGGCGGCTCGCACTGGCCTGCGCCTCGCATCAGGGGTCGGCGATGCATGTCAGCGCCGTGCGCGAATGGCTGGACGACATGGACCTGTCCGAAGGCGACCTGCGCTGCGGCGCGCATGAACCCGGCGACATCCCAGAGCGCAACCGGCTGATCTGCACCGGTGACACGTTTTGCCAATTGCACAACAATTGCTCGGGCAAGCATGCAGGATTCCTGATGCTGAACCGTCATCTGGGTGGTGGCAGCGAGTACATCGAACCCGATCACCCGGTGCAAAAGGCCGTTCGCGGCGCCTTCGAGGAGGTGACAGGCGAAGATAGCCCCGGATTCGGCATCGACGGCTGCTCGGCCCCCAATTTCGCCACCTCGGTCGGCGGGCTGGCCCGAGCGATGGCGACCTTTGCCAATGCGCGCGAGTCCGGCGCACGGGGCAGCGCGATGGTCAGGCTGCGCGAGGCGATGGCGCGCCACCCGGAAATGGTCGCGGGCGAGACCCGCGCCTGCACGGAACTGATGCGTGTCATGGACGGCGTCGCGATCAAGACCGGCGCCGAGGCGGTCTTTGTGGCAATCCTTCCCGCGCAGGGTCTCGGGGTCGCGCTGAAG
>CALEZJ010000049.1 GCA_937927885.1 uncultured Paracoccaceae bacterium
GTTCTGGAGGGCGAGGTCTGTGATTTGCGGGTTCAATCGGGCCGTGTCTCCGGCGTAACCCTTGGCGATGGCACAGAGGTTGCAGCGGGCGCTGTCGTCCTGACCACCGGCACGTTCCTCCAGGGAGAAATCCATGTCGGAGCCAGCAGAACCTCTGCCGGCAGGCTTGGCGCCCGGTCGTCCAACCGGCTGGGGCAGTTCCTGCGCGGCCTTTCGACGTCTGTCGGACGATTGAAGACGGGAACGCCGGCGCGACTTGATCGAAATTCGATCGACTGGAGTGTTCTCGGCGTGCAGAACGGCGACGACAATCCGGTCATGATGTCGTTTTTGACGACCGGCGTTCAGGCGCCACAGATCTCGTGCGGCATCACGGAAACCAACGCCTCAACGCATGAAATCATTCAACGCAGCCTGCACCTGTCCGCGATGCGTTCGGGGAATATCACTGGCGTGGGGCCGCGGTATTGCCCGTCGGTCGAGGACAAGGTGACGCGGTTCGCGGACAAATCCAGCCACAACGTGTTTCTGGAGCCGGAGGGCATCGATTCGGATGTGATCTATCCAAACGGGCTTTCGACTTCGCTGCCGACGGATGTGCAGGAGGCGTTCTTGCGGTCCATCAAGGGTTTGCAGGATGTGGTGATCGTCCAGCACGGCTATGCGATCGAGTACGATTTCCTGGACCCGAAAGGCCTGTTGAAGACGCTTCAGTTCAAGGACGTGCAGGGGTTGTTTCTCGCTGGCCAGATCAATGGCACAACAGGCTACGAAGAAGCGGCCGCTCAGGGACTTGTTGCCGGGGCGAATGCTGCAGCGGAGGCGCTTTCGCTCGAGCCATTGGTGTTGAATCGGACGCAGAGCTACATTGGGGTCATGATCGACGACTTGACCGAGAAAGGCGTCACCGAGCCCTATCGCATGTTTACCTCGCGCGCGGAGTTCAGGCTTTCCCTCAGAGCGGACAATGCCGATCAAAGACTCACCGAGTCGGGTCTGAATCTCGGTTTGGTCTCGGAGGGGCGGCGAGTCTCCTATCTTGAAAAGATGGATCGACTTTCGGACACGAAACGACGGCTTGCAGCTGCGCGGATTCCAGCCTCGCGAGCGAATGATCCGGATTTTCTTGCCGCGAAGTTCGGACCCGCAACATCGCTCTTGCAAGTTGCAGCGAGAGTGGTGTCCGCTGGACAGGACATTTCCGACTATCACGATCTGTTCGCATCCTGGCAGGACCAGGACGTGTTTCAGGTCGCGGTGAATGCGTTGTACGAGCCGTATATTCGACGTCAGGAAAAGGAAGCAGAACGACTTCAGGCTGATCAAGCCCTCCCGATCCCCCACGACCTGGACTACAGGGAACTGTCATCGCTGTCGTCCGAACTGGTGGGCAAGCTTGATCGGCTGCGGCCCCGGTCGATTGGTGATGCGTTGAAGGTGGAGGGTATGACCCCCGCAGCGCATCTGGTCTTGTTGGCCGCGGTCAGAAAGCCACGGGAGTCTGCGCGTGCGGCCCGAGGATGACCAAGCCATCAAGCATCTGGCAAGTGTTTCACGTGAAACACTCTCGACCCTCGAGCTCTATGCGCGAAACCTTGCGAAGTGGTCCAAGGCGATCAATCTCGTGGCCAGCGGTGACAGGGAGTCGTTGTGGAGTCGCCACATTCTCGATTCCGCACAGCTCGCAGCCTGGCTTGGGCGGGATGAGATCGGGTCTTGGTGCGATCTGGGGTCGGGTGGCGGTCTTCCTGGGCTTGTGGTGGCGATCATCGCCCGGGAAGTAAGGCCGGACGTGGTCGTTACCCTGATCGAATCCGATGCCAGAAAGGCGGCGTTTCTGAGAATGCAGGTGGCGGAACTCTCGCTTTCCGCGCGCGTTATCGCCCAGCGAATCGAAACAGCCGAACGGCAGCGGGCAGATGTCGTTTCCGCCCGCGCGCTCGCGCCGCTGACCGCACTGTTGAACCTTGCCATTCGCCACGCAAAGCCCGGGTCCACGTTCTTGTTTCCAAAGGGACGCAGTTATGAGGACGAAGTTCTGGCTGCCAGGAAGGAGTTCGACTTTGACCTGGTGACCCACGCGAGTCGATCCGACCCCAACGGGGCGATTCTGGAAATCCGATCCCTTGAACACTCGAGGCCTGAAAGATGAAAATCATCGCGGTTGCGAACCAGAAGGGCGGGGTCGCGAAGACCACGACCGTTATCAACCTCGCTGCTGCCTTGGGGCAAATGGGGCGCAGCGTTCTCGTGATCGACATCGATCCGCAGGGAAATGCGTCGACAGGGCTTGGAATTTCGGTCGATCAGCGCCAGTTCACGATTTATGATCTTCTGTTGGGTGATCAGGAGGCAGCATCGGTTGTCATGGAGACCGCTTCGAAAGGGGTTTCCATTATTCCCTCGACCACCGACCTGTCCGCGTCTGATGTTCAACTCCATAACGTCGGCAAGCGCAGTTTTCTCTTGCGCGACGCGCTGCATGCGCCGGGTGTGTCGCGCCTTGCGTTTGACTATGCGCTGATCGATTGCCCTCCCTCCCTCAATGTCCTGACCGTCAATGCGCTCGTTGCTGCCTCGTCGGTGCTCATCCCGCTCCAGAGCGAATTCTTTGCCCTTGAGGGCCTTTCGCAACTCATGCTGACCGTGCGCGAGATCCGGCAGACGGCCAATCCCGCGTTGAGGGTCGAGGGCGTTCTTCTGACGATGCATGACCAGCGCAACAATCTGTCCCAACAGGTCGAGCGCGATGCGCGCGAGACCCTTGGCGAACTTGTCTACAAAACGATCATTCCCAGGAATGTCAGGCTGAGTGAGGCTCCTTCCTTTGCAATTCCGGCGCTGACCTATGACCCGGAGTCGAAAGGCGCATTGGCCTACATGGCCTTTGCCAGAGAGTTCCTGAAAGCAAACGCCGATCGAGAGGAAGGTGAGCGTCATGAGTGACAAGAAGCAGGAGCGTCGGGGCCTGGGTCGCGGTCTGTCCGCCCTCATGGCAGATGTTGGCCTGGACGCTACCGGGCAATCATTGTCCGCTGACCGCGGCGCGCGCAGGGGCAACCTGCTGACCGTTCCGATCGAGGCGCTTCGACCGAACCCGGATCAGCCACGACGCACATTTGACGAGGATGCGCTGCGCGAGCTCTCGGATTCGATCCGGGAGAAAGGCGTTGTTCAACCGCTCATTGTCCGTCGGATTGGCGGCGAGGCAGATCGCTTTGAAATCGTTGCCGGCGAGCGGCGCTGGCGCGCGGCGCAACTAGCCCAGCTCGCGGAGCTCCCTGTCGTTGTTCGTGATTTCAGCGATCAGGAAGTGCTTGAGATCGCCATCATCGAGAACATTCAACGCGAGGGTCTGAATGCCATTGAGGAGGCGAACGGCTTTCGGCAATTGATCGAACGCTTTGGCCATACGCAGGAACGCGTGGCGGAAGCTCTCGGGAAAAGCCGGAGCCATATTGCGAACCAGATGAGGCTGCTGTCGTTGCCGGGCGAAGTTCAGAACATGATTGTGGCGGGCACGTTGTCTGCGGGGCATGCGCGCGCCTTGATCACGTCTCCAGACCCGGTGGGCCTGGCAGCCAAGGTCGTCGGGCAGGGCCTGACGGTTCGAGAGACCGAGCGTCTTGCTCGCAAGGTCGCTTCGCCAACCTCGGACAGGGCGCGAAGGTCAGGCGAAAAAGACGCGGACACCCGGGTGCTGGAGGACGACTTGAGCGCCAGTCTGGGGATGAGCGTCCTGATCGACCACAGGGCCGGGGGCGAGGGCATTCTGTCGATCAAGTACCGGAACATCGAGCAGCTGGACCAGTTGTGCCAGATCCTCTCATCGGTGCGATGAGAGGATCACAGGAGGTCCCGAAGCAGGGCGTTCAGCAGCGGGCGACCCTTGGCCGTGGCGCCGATCCTGCTTCCCGAACGCCATAGCAGGCCTTCTTCGCACAGCATGTCAATTGCCTCGGGGTCTGGTCCGGCCGCGCCGATCCGGGTGAGTCGGGACAGGTCGGCTCCCTCGCTCAATCGCATGCTCATCAGCAGGTATTCTGACCGGATGTCGTCGAGGAGCAGGGTTTCTGACCCGCCCAGACGATCGATGCCCTGCCGCGATTCCTTCAGCCAGACAGATGGCGCCCGCGTCGCAACCGTAGCGACGCGTCTGTCGCCCAGGGTCAGCCTTCCATGTGCGCCGGGGCCGACGCCGACATAGTCTCCGTATCTCCAGTAGGTCAGATTGTGACGGCTTTCCTGCCCGGCCCGCGCATGATTGGACACCTCATATGCCGGGAGTCCGGCGCTGTCGCAGAGCTCCTGCGTTGCAAAGTACATGTCCGCCCCAAGATCCTCACTTGGCAATCCAGGCAGTTTTCCCAGTTTGTAGCGATCACCGAAGCGCGTTCCATCCTCGATGGTCAGCTGATAGAGCGACAGGTGGCCCGGTTCGAACGCCAGTGCGCGCCCCAGTTCCTCGCGCCATTCCGCAAGGCTCTGAAATTGGCGGGCATAAATCAGGTCAAAGCTGTGGCGGGGGAACATTGAGAGCGCAACCTCCCAGGCGGACAGCGCTTCGTGGGCGGTGTGCTGGCGACCCAGCAGCTTCAGCGAGGTGTCGTCGAGGGACTGGACGCCCAACGACACCCGGTTGACACCTGCCGCCGCGAAACCCTGGAACTTTGCACGTTCGACCGAGGTCGGGTTGGCCTCGAGCGTGATCTCGATGTCGTTTACGCAGCGCCAGGCCGAGCGTGCGGCCTCGATAACACGCGCAACGGTCTCGGGCCGCATCAACGAGGGTGTCCCGCCGCCGAAATAGAGCGAGCCGAGCACCTTGTCGGGAACCCTCTCGGCCCAGGCCTTGATCTCGCGCTCATAGGCGCTCGCCCAGTCGTCCTGGTCAATGCCGGTCGCAACGTGGCTGTTGAAGTCGCAATAGGGGCATTTGGCCATGCAAAACGGCCAGTGAACATAAAGGCCAAAGCCCGGATTCGCGTCACCTGTCGCGTCCTGGACGACGTCCGGATGTTTCACGTGAAACACCGGGCGATGAACAGGTCAAA
>CALEZJ010000050.1 GCA_937927885.1 uncultured Paracoccaceae bacterium
GCGATGCTCGAGGTGCTGGACCCCGAGCAGAACGCGACCTTCGTCGACCATTACCTGGAGGTCGAATACGACCTTTCGGATGTCATGTTCATCACGACGGCCAACAGCTACAACATGCCCGGCCCCTTGCTGGACCGGATGGAGATCATCCCGCTCTCGGGCTATACCGAAGATGAAAAGACCGAGATCGCGCGACGGCACCTGTTGCCCAAGGCGATCAAGAACCACGGGCTGAAGAAATCCGAACTCAGCGTGTCGGATGACGCGCTGACGGCAGTGCTGCGCCACTACACCCGTGAAGCCGGCGTTCGCAACTTCGAGCGCGAATTGTCCAAGATCGCCCGCAAGGCGGTCACGCAGATCGTGCAGAAGAAGGCGAAACGCGTCGAGGTGACGGCGGCGAACCTGTCCGACTTCCTTGGCGTCGAGCGGCATCGCTTCGGTCTGGCCGAGAAGGAGGATCAGGTCGGCGTGGTCACGGGTCTGGCCTGGACCAGTGTCGGTGGCGATCTGTTGCAGATCGAGGCGCTGAAACTGCCAGGCAAGGGCCGGATGAAGACCACCGGCAAGCTGGGCGACGTGATGAAGGAATCGATCGACGCGGCCTCGAGCTATGTGCGCTCGATCAGCCCCCGGATCGGCGTCAAGCCGCCCAAGTTCGAGACCATGGATATCCACGTCCATGTTCCCGATGGGGCCACGCCAAAGGACGGGCCCTCGGCCGGTCTGGCGATGGTCACGGCAATCGTCTCGGTCCTGACCGGGATTCCGGTGCGCAAGGATATCGCCATGACCGGCGAGGTCACGCTGCGCGGCAACGCCAGCGCCATCGGCGGGTTGAAGGAGAAACTGCTGGCGGCACTGCGGGGAGGCATCACCAAGGTGCTGATCCCGGTCGAGAACGCCAAGGATCTGCCCGAGATCCGTGAAAACGTGAAGGCGGGGCTGGAGATCGTGCCGGTGTCCCACGTCAGCGAAGTGCTCCGCCACGCGCTGGTTCGCCAGCCCGAGCCGGTCGAATGGGACGAAGCCGCCGAGGAAGCCGCGCTGGCCGCGCGGATGGCCAGTTCCGGCCCTGCGACGGGTCAGACCGCCCATTGATCCCTGCCAGAAAGGCCCGCCCCCGAACGGGGGCGGGCCTGTTTGTCAGGCCTTGCGAAACAGGTTCAGCGCAAAGGCCAGCAGGCTGGCAAACACCAGGATTTCCGCGACCAGCAACACCGGGCCAATGCTCGCCTCGGCAACACGTTCGCTGACCAGAAGATAGAGCGCGCTGACCAGGATGAGCGCGCCGATCTGGAACAGCCAGAAATGCGCCTTGGCCAGAACCTCGCCCGCCATTTGCGGAATGGCCCGGTAGATCAGGCCGAACACCGTCATCAGCACGAATCCCGCCAGGTTGATATGCGCGTGAACCGGTGTCAGGCGATGGTCGCCCGAGCCCCCCATGTACATGCCGATCCCGATACCCATCAACAGATACAGAGAACCGATTACCAGAAACCAACGGCTATAGGCTGTCGTCATGGTCCGTCCCTCCATGAACCGCGGGATGTTTCCCGCGCGCGCAGAATAGACCGGTCGGCACGACGGGGAAAGAAACATGTATCAGGGATGCGACTTGGTTCTGTCGAGCTGAAGGGGATTTCTGTCGGAACCCTCTTGCACCTCTCCCCGCGCGCGGCTAAAGAGCCGCCACGGGGGCGATTAGCTCAGCGGTAGAGCGCTTCGTTCACATCGAAGATGTCAGCGGTTCAAATCCGTTATCGCCCACCATCCCCATTTTGCTGACGTTGTCACCGTCTTTGGTCGGCTCGGGGGCGCTGCCCCCGGGCGGGTTGCCCCGCCCGTCTCGGCTCGGTTCTTGCCGAACAGCGGGCAGGTGCGATGCCTCTTGCCGAACCCACGGCGTTCAGTAGTCTGGCGGCGAATCCTGGGAGAGGCTTTGCATGATCACGCTTTACGGAACCCTGCGTTCGCGCGCCACGCGTGTTGTCTGGACGGCAGAGGAAATCGGTCAACCCTACCGGCGCGAAAAGGTGGCCTTTGCCGCCTCGCTGCCGGATCCGCTGGCCGAGGGTGCGCCGTTGAACACCGCTTCGGCGGCGTTCCGGCGGATCAACCCGATGGGCCAGATGCCTGCCATGGAGGATGACGGGCTCTGCCTGTCCGAGTCGGTGGCGATCTGCCTCTACATGGCACGCAAGGCCGGGGCCCCGGTCGGACCCTCCGACCTGGCCGAGGAAGGCACGATCCTGCAATGGGCGTTTCTGGCCGCCAGCGTGATCGAGCCGCCCGCCGTCGAGATCCTCTATGCCTTCATGCAGGGCAGGGCCGAGACGGCCGAAGGGCAGGCAGTGATCTCGGCCGCGGTGACGCGCCTGCAGCGCCCGCTGCAACGGCTTGAAGAGCATCTGGCAGGCACCGATTGGCTGGTGGGCGGGCGCTTCACGGTGGCAGATATCGTGATGGAGGAGACGCTGCGCTATGCCGCTGCCGCGCCCGGCCTCTTTGACGCGTTCCCGCGGCTGAAAGCCTGGTTCGACCGCTGCCAGGCCCGTCCGGCATTCCAGAAGATGTGGGAGATGCGCAACGCAGAATGACGGTCGGGTGCAAATCCAATCCGGCGATGCAAGGTCACCGCCGGATTCGGCAGCCATGCCGCGCTCAAGAGCAGCCGAAGGGCACGGACTCGCGAGCATAATCCTGAGGAAAGTGGCAGCCCGTAGGGGAGTCGAACCCCTCTTCCCAGGTTGAAAACCTGGTGTCCTAACCGATAGACGAACGGGCCACCGAGGCGCCTCGGAACCGGTTTTTCACCCGATCCTTGCGGCGTGGGGCGGTATTTAGGCCAGCCCCGCGACGGGCGCAAGGGGGATTTGTGGCCTGCACGCGATCTTTTTTCGCGCCCGCGCAGTTGGTTGGTGTCAGCTCGGCGCGGCGTCGTCGAGACGCAGTTGCACCCTGGTGCGACCGCCCCAGGTATTGATCTCGACCCGTCCGGCAAGGTGGAATCGCCGCCCGGCACCCCGTTCCAGCGCCGGGCCCAGATCGGTTTCGAAGGCGCCGAAACCGACCGCCTCGAGCGCGTTGCCCGCGGCGTCGGCGACGCGCAGCCGCAGGTGGCTGCTGCCGATCCGACGCGCGTCCAGGATCGCCATGTCCGGAAAGGCAAAGCGCGGCGCGGGGGCGGATTGGCCAAAAGGGCCCGCCTGATCCAGCGATTCGACCAGTTCGGGACTGGCCGCGCCCGCCATCAAGAGCCCGTCCAGCCGCAGATCCGCCGGACCGCCCGTTCCCGCGCCCTGCCGCGCCAACAGCTCGCCCAGCCGCGCCATCGCAGGCTCTAGGTTGGCGCGCCCCACGGTCAGACCCGCCGCCATCCGGTGGCCGCCGCCCTTGATCAGCAGCCCCTCGGCTGCCAGCCGTTGCACGGCGGCGCCCAGATCGACACCCGCCACCGAGCGGGCCGATCCCTTGCCCATGTCGCCGTCAAGCGCGATCACCACGGCGGGACGGTTGGTGGCCTCCTTCAGGCGCGCCGCCACGATGCCGATCACGCCGGGGTGCCAGCCTTCCGCCGCGGCCCAGACGAGGGGGCCATCCGTGCCGCGCCGTTCGGCCTGCGCCAGAGCCTCGTCGCGAACGGCGGCCTCGATGGCGCGGCGATCCTCGTTCAGCGCATCCAGACGGGCCGCCAGCCGCTGCGCCTCGGCGGGGTCCGAGGTTGCCAGAAGCCGTGCGCCCAGATCGGCGGCACCGATGCGCCCGCCGGCGTTCACGCGCGGACCAAGGACAAACCCCAGGTGATAGGGCGTTGGCGCCCGATCCATCCGCGCCACGTCGGCCAGCGCTACCAGACCGGGGCGCGCGCGCTGCGCCATCACCCGCAGCCCCTGGCGCACAAAGGCCCGGTTGACGCCGGTCAGCGGCGCCACATCGGCCACGGTCGCCAGTGCCACAAGGTCCAGAAATCCCATCAGATCAGGACCCTGAATGCCGTTGAGGCGCAATTGCCGGTTGACCTCGACCAACAGCAGGAACACGACACCGGCCGCGCAGAGATGGCCCAGATCGCCCGGCTCATCCTGCCGGTTGGGGTTGACCACCGCCAGCGCGGGCGGCAGCAACTCGCCGCCCAGATGGTGATCGACCACCACCACATCGGCCCCGCGCGCGGCGGCGATCGGCCCGTGTGACAGCGTCCCGCAATCGACGCACAGAATCAGCCGATGGTCGCGCGCGAGCGCCTCCATCGCCGGTTCGTTGGGGCCATAGCCCTCGTCGATGCGGTCGGGGATATAGAGGGTTGCGTCATGGCCCAGAGCGCGCAACCAGGTCAGCAGCAAGGCCGCCGAAGCCCCGCCGTCAACGTCGTAATCGGCAAAGACCGCGATGGGTTCGCGCCGTTTCAGCGCGGCCACCAGACGTCCCGCCGCCACCTCCATGTCGCGCAGGCGCCGCGGGTCAGGCAACAGGGCGCGCAGCGACGGGGCGAGGAATTCGGCGACCCCCTCTGTCTCGACCCCGCTGCGTGCCAGGACCGCGCAAAGCGCCGGGGGTAGCCGGGTCTGCTGGGCCAGGGCCTCGGCCCGGCGCGCCACCTCGGGCGCCGGACCGACCCAACGCCGCCCGGTCAGGGATTGCGCGACGCCCAGATAGGCGCCGGTTGCTTCGGCGCTCATTTCGCCGGGGTGCGATAGCTCATCCGGCGCACCGATCCGGTTTTCGACCGCATCAGCAGCGTTTCGGTCGTCAGCCAGTCCGGTTCGCGCTTGATGCCGGACAGGATAGAGCCATTGGTCACCCCGGTGGCGGAAAAGATCACATCCGCCGTCACCATCTCGTCGCGGGTATAGATTCGGTTCAGATCGGTGATCCCGGCCTTGGCGGCGCGGCCACGTTCGTCATCGTTGCGAAACAACAGGCGGCCATAGATCTGCCCGCCCATGCATTTCAGCGCCGAGGCCGCCAGCACGCCTTCCGGTGCGCCGCCCGACCCCATGTACATGTCGATACCGGTCACCTCGGGTTCGGCCACATGCATGACCCCGGCCACGTCGCCATCGGTGATCAACCGGATCGCCGCACCTGTGCGACGCACTTCGCGGATCAGGTCCTCGTGGCGCGGCCGCTCCAGAATGCAGACGGTGATGTCCCCCGGCTGGCACCCCTTGGCGCGGGCCAGCGCATGGACACGCTCGGCCGGTTCCATGTCCAGGCTGACCGTGCCCGGGGCAAAACCTGGACCGATCGCCAACTTGTCCATGTAGACATCCGGCGCGTGCAAGAGCGTGCCGCGCGGGGCCATGGCGATCACGGTCAGGGCGTTGGGCATGTCCTTGGCGGTCAGGGTGGTGCCTTCCAACGGGTCCAGTGCGATGTCCACCGCCGGACCATTGCCGGTGCCGACCTCTTCGCCGATGAACAGCATCGGCGCCTCGTCGCGCTCGCCCTCGCCGATTACCACCACGCCCTTGATGTCCAGAAGGTTCAGCTGCTCGCGCATCGCTTCGACGGCGGCGTGGTCGGCGGCCTTTTCATCCCCGCGCCCGACCCAATCGGCCGAGGCCAGCGCCGCTGCTTCGGAAACGCGGGCCAGGCCCAGCGACAGCATGCGGTCATGAAAGGCGGGGGATTCGGTCATGGCTCGGTCCTCGGGGTTGTTTCCCCCTCCATAGCCTGCCGGGCCGCGCCAGACAACGCCACAGGCTGCGCGACAGCCCTCGCTGGGGTAGGCCCCTTCCTCTGTCCGCCGCTATCCTCGGAACTGGATACGCGGCACAGGCAGAGGAGGGGGGCGACGGCCCCCTGCTTCACACTTCCTCGATGCGCAGCGCGACGGGCTGGCCCACCAGCACCCCGGTCCCCGCAAAGCGGGTCATCGCATGGTCGATGTCGTCCGAGCTTGCCTTGTGCGTCACGATCAGCACGGGGGCATTCGCGCCATCATGCGAGTATTGCCGCATGCGGTCGATGCTGATTCCCGCCTCGCCCAGCACGGTGGCGATCTTGGCCAGTGCGCCCGGCTTGTCCAGCAGCACCATGCGCAGATACCAGGGTGCCGCCGCGCTGACGGCAGCGGGCGGGGCGGCGACCAGATCCGCCGCAGGCTGGCCAAAGACCGGCAGCCTGAGCCCGCGCGCCAGATCCATCACATCGCCCATCACCGCGCTGGCAGTCGGGCCTTCGCCCGCGCCCGCGCCGCGCAGAACGATCTGGCCGACGGAATCCCCCTCGATCACCACCATGTTGGTTCCGCCCTGCAACTGGCCAAGGGGATGGGTTTCAGGCACCAGACAGGGGGGCATGCGCTGCTCCAGCC
>CALEZJ010000051.1 GCA_937927885.1 uncultured Paracoccaceae bacterium
GGGGGGCAGACAGCCCCCCTGCCCGGTCAAACCATGGACCTGACGACTCAAACCCAGGCGCCCTTGCGCATCACCGGCACGCGGCTTCCGTCCTGTGCCACCCCGTCCACGTCCACGAGGTCCGAGCCGATCATCCAGTCGATGTGGATCGCACTGGAATTGCCGCCCCGGCGCGCGACCTCTTCGGCCTCGATATTCTCGCCGCCCTGGAAACAGGTCGCATAGCACTGGCCCAGCGCGATATGGCTGGCGGCGTTCTCGTCAAAGAGGGTGTTGTAGAACAAGAGCCCCGATTGCGAGATCGGCGAGGCATGCGGCACCAGCGCCACTTCACCCAGTCGCCGCGCGCCCTCGTCGGTATCCAGCACCTTGTGCAGCACCGCTTCGCCGCGCGTGGCGCGGGCCTCGACGATCCGGCCTTCTTCGAACCGAACGGCGATGTTCTCGATCAGCGTGCCCATATGGGAGAGCGGCTTGGTCGCCGCCACATGGCCCGTGACGCGCAACGCGTGGGGCGTGGTAAAGACTTCTTCCGTGGGAATGTTCGGGTTGCAAAGGATCCCAGCCGTGGTTTCGGTGGCGCCCGCCACCCACTTGTGCCCCTCGGCCAGACCCACGCTCAGATCCGTCCCCGGCCCGGTGAAGTGAAGCGCGGCAAAGTCCTGCCCATCCAGCCACGCCGCCCGTGCCGACAGCGCCGCATTGTGCGCGCTCCAGTTGGCCACGGCGCCGTCGTCGTCGACGCGCGACGCGGCAAAGATCGCCTCGGCCAGCCGCCGCTGCGCCGCGTGTTCGTCGAGCCCCGGCGACACCAGCCGCGCCCAGGCCGCATCGGGCCATGCGACGATGGTCCAGTTCGTCGCAAACCGCGTGATCCGGTCGCGCGCCGAGGCATAGGCCCGCGCCATCGCCCGGTTCGCGCGCGACACCTTGTCCGGGTCTTCGCCCGACAGAAGCATCGGGTCACCACCGGTCACCGCCAGCCGCGCCGCCCCGGCATCGAACCCCGCCGCCATGCCGTCATAAAGCCATCCTGCCGCGGCATCAAAGGCTTCGGGACGCGCATGGCGATAGCGGGCCAGCGTCACAGCGTCATCGGTAAGGATCGGCGTCACCAGCCCGGCACCGGCGCGGTATGCATGTTCGGCGATGCGGCGCACCAGTGGCAGGGCCGTGACCGGAGCGGTCAGGATCAGGTCCTGTCCGGGCTGCAGGTTCAGCCCGACCTTGATGGCAACCTCGGCCAGGCGGTCCAGTTTCACGGGGTCGATCGGGTCTTGCATTGCGGTCCCTTGTCGGTGAAGGAAGGGCAAGATGACCCTCGCGCCGCCTGCCGTCAATGCCCGGCGTCAACGCCTCCAAGGACCGACCGTGACCCAGATCATCGCCTCGCTTGCCGACATCTCGGCGCCCTATGATGTGCTTTATTGCGATCTCTGGGGCTGCCTGCACAACGGCAAGGCCCTGTTCCCCGAGGCCGTGGCGGCGCTTCAGGCCTTTCGCCGCAAGGGGGGGGCCGTGGTATTGCTGACCAATGCGCCGCGCACCCGCCACGCCGTCAAGCGCCGCCTCGACCAGATGGGATTGCCCGCGGACGCCTATGACGTGATCGCCGCCTCGGGCGACGCGACCCAGGTCGCGATGCTGCAAGGCGCGGCGGGGCGCAAGCTGTGGCACCTCGGTCCCGCCAAGGACGAAGACATTTTCACCCTCATCCCTGACTGGCTCAGGGACCAGCCGCCAATCCAGCGCGTTCCGCTCGACGAAGCCGAGGGGATCCTCTGCACTGGCCCCTTCGACGAGTTCAACGAGACCCCCGAGGATTACCGCGCCCGGTTTCTGGCCGCCAAGACACGCGGCCTGACCATGCTTTCGGCCAATCCCGATCTCGTGGTCGACTTCGGCGAAACCCGCATCCATTGCGCCGGGGCGCTGGCGCAACTCTACGAAGAAATGGGCGGCACGGTCATCTCGTTCGGCAAACCCCATCCACCCATTTATGACTTTGCCCGCAGCCAGTTGGCCGAACACGGGATCACGGTCGACAATGACGCCATCCTCGCCATCGGCGACGGAGTGCGCACCGACATCCGGGGTGCCCAGGGCGAGGGCATCGATGCGCTTTTCATCACCGGAGGGCTGGAGGCGCATCGCTTCGGAGCCGACCCGGCGCGGCCCGATCCGGCCGCGCTCGCGGCATGGCTGAGCGCCGAGTCGCTTTCGCCGCGCTACACGATGGGCCGCCTCGCCTGAACCCGCCCTCACTCTTTGCCCAGACTATCCCGGGGGAGGCGCGCCGCGCGGCGCCACCCCCTAGAACCGCCGCAACAGGACCCCGCCCAACGCCGTCAGCGCACCAAAGCCCAGCATCGGCACCAGTGCGAACCGCCAGTCCCCACCCCCCATCGAC
>CALEZJ010000052.1 GCA_937927885.1 uncultured Paracoccaceae bacterium
GCTTCCAGATCGGCATCCTCATCGGCGGCAGCATCGTGATGGAGAAGGTCTTCGGCATTCCCGGGCTGGGGACGCTGACCATCGAGGCCGTGTTCGCCAAGGATCTGCCGGTCATCCAGGGCGTGGTTCTGGTCAATGCCGCCTTCGTCGTCGTCATCAACATGCTGACCGACCTGTCCTATCGCCTGCTCAACCCGAAAGTGAGACTGCAATGACCCCGTCAATCCCCGGACCCGACCGGACGGGCGCCCCGGCCCGCACGCCCCGGAACCGATGGGTGCGCTTCGCGCGCCGTCTTGCCGGGCAGCCGCTCGCCGTGATCGCCGGGTCTGCCCTTCTCGTCATCGTCGGCGTCCTGATCGCCGCGCCCTGGATTGCCCCCTATCGCCCGGATGCGACCAACCTGATGGCCGTCCTGCGCCCACCGGGAACACCCGGCCACCTGCTGGGGACCGACGAGCTGGGCCGCGACATCCTCAGCCGCGTGCTTGTCGGCGGGCGCATCTCGCTTCTGGCGGCCTTGCAGGGCACGGGCATCGCCCTGCTGATCGGCGTGCCCCTCGGTCTGGTGTCGGGCTATTTCGGCGGCTGGGCGGACAAGATCATCATGTTCTTCAACGATGCCCTGATGAGCTTTCCGGCCATGCTGCTGGCCATGGCCATCGCGGGCATCCTGACCCCCAACCTGACCAACGCCATGATCGCGATCGGCATCATCACCGCGCCGCGCGCCGTCCGGCTGGTGCGCGCCAGCGCCCTCTCCATCCGCGAGGAGACCTATATCGAGGCCGCGCGCGCCATCGGCGCATCACAACTGTCCATCCTCACGCGCCATGTCATCCCGAACATCCTGCCGCCGCTTCTGGTGTTCGCCATGATCCTGGCGGGAACCGTGATGCTGATGGAGGCCGGCCTCAGCTTTCTCGGCTTCGGCGTGCAGGCCCCGCAATCCAGCTGGGGGGCGATGCTGGGATCGTCGCTGGGCTACGCCGCCCGCGCCCCCTGGCTTGCGACCTTTCCCGGGTTGTGCATCGCCCTCACCGTCCTGATGCTGAACCTCTTTGGTGACGGACTGCGCGACGCGATCGGCAAGAAGGTGCGCACATGACCCTGCCCAGTCTGAAAAGCGGCGCCGCGCCGATCCTGTCCGTTCGCAACCTGACGCTGGAATTCCGGATGGCGGGGCGGTGGCTGCCCGCCGTCGACAGCGTGGATTTCGACCTCGCGCCGGGCGAAACGCTGGGGGTCGTCGGGGAAAGCGGCTCGGGGAAAAGCCTGACGGCGCTGGCGCTGATGGGCTTCGTCGGCCGCATGCGGCGAAACCAGCGCGTGTCCGGACAGGCGCTTTATGCCGGGCGGGACCTGCTGGGCCTGCCGGATCGGCAGATGCAGGCGTTGCGCGGCAACGACATCGCCATGATCTTTCAGGAACCCATGACCAGCCTCGATCCGTCGTTCAAGGTCGGGGCGCAGATCGCGGCCGGGGTGCGGCTACACCAGAAGGTGTCCCGCGCCGAGGCCCGTCGGATCGCCATCGACGCGATGGAGCGGGTGCATATCCCGAACGCCGCCATCCGGGCCGATTCCTATCCGCACGAATTCTCGGGCGGCATGCGCCAGCGGGTGCTGATCGCCATGGCGATTGCCAACCGTCCCAGCGTGCTGATCGCCGACGAGCCCACGACCGCCCTCGATGTCAGCGTGCAGGCGCAGGTGCTGCGCCTGCTCAAGGACATGCAGAAGGACCTCGGTCTTTCGATGATCTTCATCACCCACAACATGGGCGTGGTGGCCGACATCTGTGATCGGGTCGCGGTGATGTACGCCGGGCAGATCGTCGAGAAGGCCAGCGTCGATGACCTGTTCGACAGCCCCCGACACCCCTACACCGAGCGGCTTCTCTCCTCGATGCCCAGCATCGAGAAACGCTCGGGACCCCTGACCTGGATCCCCGGAACCCCGCCGCAGTTCACCGACTTTCCCGCCGGCTGCCGGTTCCGGCCGCGCTGCGCGCATGCGACCGACGCCTGCCTTGGAGAAACGCGGCTGACCCATGGCACGGGCGGGCGCAGCAACCGCTGCACCCTGGGTCAGGACTGGCAGAACCCGAAAGGCGAAACAGAGGCGTCATGGACATGAACAGCCCCCTCCTGAAAGCGCGAAAGATCGAAGTGACCTTTCGTACCCGGCGCGCGGGCCGGGCGGTCACGGTCGCTGCGGTCCGGGGCATCGATCTCGACCTTTTCCGTGGCCAGACCCTCGGCCTCGTCGGGGAAAGCGGCTCGGGCAAATCGACCCTGGCGCGCGCGCTGCTCAAGCTGGTGCCAATGGCGGGCGAGATCGAGATCGACGGCGAACAGGTGGCGCATCTCGGCTCGCGGCACTTTCGCCGCTACCGCCGAAAGATCCAGATGGTCTTCCAGGACCCCTATTCCTCCCTCGATCCGTCCATGACGGTCGGCGACAGCATCGCCGAGCCGCTGGTGGTTCATGCCCGCATGACCCCGGGCCAGCGTGCCGCGCGGGTCGCCGAGGTTCTGCGGCAGGTCAACCTGCCCCCCGAGGTGGCAGACCGCTATCCCGACGAATTTTCCGGCGGCCAGCGCCAGCGGATCGCGATTGCCCGCGCCATCGCGCTCGATCCCGAAATCCTGATCTGCGACGAGGCCGTCAGCGCGCTCGACATCTCGACCCAGAACCAGATCATCCACCTGCTGGAAACCCTCCAGGAACGTTCGGGACTTGCCTATCTGTTCATCTCCCACGACCTCGCCGTGGTGCGCCACATCTCGGACCGGGTGGCGGTCATGTATCTGGGTGAAGTGATCGAGGAAGGCCCCGTCGACCGCATCTATGACCAGCCCGCGCATCCCTACACGCAGGTGCTGCTGAACGCGGTGCCGGTCGCCTCGCCGGCCGCGCAGCGGATCCGGTCGGCCACCGTGCTCGAAGGCGACGTGCCCGATCCGACCAATCCGCCGCCCGGCTGCGTCTTTTCGGGGCGCTGCCCGCTGGCCATGCCGCGATGCTTTCGCGACCCGCCCGCGCCCTTTGACCTGCCGACCGGCGGGCGCGTGCGCTGCCACCTGCACGACGACGGGCCAAGACTGGCCGGGGCCAGCGTCAGCGCCCTGATGGCGGCCCGCCAGCAAGACAGACCGGAGACCGCACGATGACCACCCAGACCCTTTCCCCCGCGCCCGACGGGGCGGCGCTCTACCGGGGAACGCGCTCGATCAAGCGCCTCGACTCCTCGGCCGAAGCGACGCGCCTCAACGCCGACTACATGAACCGGATGTGGTCCGAGATCGCCAATGGCGCCGAATTCGTCTTTGGCTACGGGCCCATGGAACTGATGAACGCGATGGACCTGTTTCTGGTCCTGCCGGTTCAATACGGCTCGGTTCTGGCGGCAAAGCAGCTCTATGGCCATTATCAGGGCGTCATCGAACGGCAGGGATATTTCCCGTCGCTGGCGAATTACGAAACCCTTCCCCTTGGCTATGTGTTCGACCCCGACCCGGCCAGGGCACCCTACGGCGGCCTGCCAAAGCCCAGCGCGGTGGTCGGCGGCTTCATGCAGACCCCGGCCGTCTATGAACTCTATGCCCGCGAGATGGGCGCCCCGCTGTTCATGATGGATGACCCCTATCAGCAGGAACACATCGCGCCGCATTGGTGGGAACACGAATTCCGCGATCCCGAGATCGTGCAGTTCGCGGTCGAGGAACTGAAGCGCTGCGTGCGCTTCCTCGAAAGCGTGACCTCCAAGATCTACAGCGAAACGCGGATGCGCGATTATCTGGCCCGCGCCGACGAGATGAGCCGTCTTTATGACCAGATCACCGCGATGGCCTATGAACAACCCGGCCCGGCCCCCTTCACCGTCACCGACGCCTATTCCGAGGTCGCGATCTTCGAAACGCATTTCGGGCACGAATGGGCGCTGGACCACGTCAGACGCATGCATGCCGAAGTCAGCGCAAGGGTGCGTGGCGGGGCCCATGCCGTGCCCGGCGAAAGGACCCGTCTGCTCTGGGCGGGCACGCCGATGTGGTATGACCTCGGGTTCTACAACGAATGGGAAGACAGCCACGGCGCGATCTTCATCGAGACGATGTACCTGCCGCGCGCAAAGCGCCTGATCGTGCCGGATCGCTCGGATGCGATTGCGGCGGCCTTCCTGCGCCGCCACATGCGCTATACCGGGCCCAGCCCGCGCGCGGCGGCGGAACTGGTGATCCATCAGGCCCGGCAATACCACATCGACGGGGTGATCCTGCCGCGCCGCGGCCCGACGCGCGACGCCGCCGCCTCGTCTCATCACATGGCCGAACGGCTCCGGGCGGCGGGGATACCGGCCCTGATGGTCGAATACGCGCCCTTCGGCGTGACCGTCGACGAGGCGCGCGCGCTGCGCGTGCAGGTCACCGACTTCATCGAGAAGATCCAGAATGACTGACCCATCCAGCACCCTTGCGCCGTTCCTGCGGGCCTATGAAACCCGATGGTCGCCCGCGGCAAGGCGCCCGATCCTGGGCTATCTCGACGCCGGCTTTCCCGAAGAAATCGCCATCGCGGCAGGCTTTCACCCCCTGCTGCTGACCGCCGATCCCTCCGCGCCGCGGATCGAGACGCGGGATCGTCTCGACCTCTCGACCCCCGGGCGCGTGGCGCAACTCTTCGAAGGTCTCGCCACCGGTCGCTATGGCTTTGTCGATCTGCTGGTGGTCACCGGCGGGGATCGCTTCGTGTCGAACACCTATGGCTTTCTCGACGCCGAGCGCGAGCGCACCGGCCGCCTGCCGGTCGCCGCGATGCTCTACATGGAACGGGCGCACGGAACCTACCGCGAGCATCGGGACTTCAACCGGCGCCAGTTCGAGAAACTCGCGATCCGGCTGGGTGCGCTCAGCGGGCAGCCCGTGACGCAACCGCGTCTGGCCGAGGCAATCCACCTCGTGAACCGGGCCCGCGCGCTGGTGGCGCGGTTCGATGCCCTGCGGGCGCAACGCCCGGGGCTGGTCAGCGCCAGGGATGCCGCCCTCATCGGCCTCGGCGCGCATCTCATGGACAAGACGGACTTCATCGCCGCCCTCGATGCGCACCTTGCCGCGCTGGCAATCCTGGACGGGGCGGTGCCCGACCGCCCGCGCGTCGTGCTCTGCGGCTCGGACCTCGACCATCCCCTGATCCATGCCGCCCTCGATGCGGCCGGCGTGGCCCTCGTGGGGGAAACCGTGGCGCTGACCGGCGGCTACGGCTTTGATCCCGTGCGCGAGGACATTCCCCCCATGGACGCCCTCGCGGATCTTTCGACCTACCGGTTCCCGGCCCCGTGGATGTGGGGCAGGGACCGCCGCATCCGCCTGACCCGCGACCGCGCCGGCGCCGCGCGGCCTGACCGGGTCCTCTATCTGCACCGCAAATACGATGCCGGGATCGGCTGGGACTATCCCGACCTGCGCGACGCGCTTCAGGCGCAGGGCATCGCGGTGCGCCTGATCCACGACATGCCCTACGACATCCCGTCGCCCGCCGCGATGCAACGCGCGATTGCCGAGGCCCTGGCATGACGACCACCAGCACCGAGGGAGCCCCGGGAATGACCGAAGACGACCGCTATCTGGCCGGGTTGCGCGTGCTCGACCTGACCGACGCCAAGGGGTTCATGTGCGGCAAGGCCATGGGAATGCTCGGGGCCGACGTCATCAAGATCGAAAGCCCCCGGGGGGACCGCGAACGGCACCTGCCGCCCCGACGCGACGGCGCTCCGCAGGGCGAGGCAAGCCTCTACTGGCGCTCGTTCAACACCGACAAGCGCTCGGTGACGCTGGACCTGACCCATCCTCGCGGGCGCGACATCCTGCTGCGACTGGCGGAACGGGTCGATTTCCTGATCGAATCCTTTGCGCCGGGCCATCTGGCCGCGCTGGGGCTGGGCTATGACGACCTCGCCCGCGTCAACCCGCGGCTGGTCATGGTGTCGATCACACCCTTCGGCCAGACCGGTCCCCTTTCGGGGTACAAGGGGGGCGAGCTGATCGCGCTGGCCATGGGGGCCGTGCTGAACAACACCGGCGACGCCGATCGTCCGCCGGTCAAGGAGGCGCTGGAATCCACCTATTTCCAGGCCTCCATGGCCGCCGCCTACGGCGCGCTGATCGCCTACTGGCATGTGCTCGGGGGCGGCAAGGGGCAGCAGGTGGACGTGTCCTTGCAGGAATGCGTGGTCAGCCGCCAGACCTCCGGCATCCTCGCCTGGCAGTTCGAAAGGCTCGACCTGAAACGCGAAGGCGACAAGTCCCAGCTTGGCCCGGTCTCGACGACATGGTTCTGGCCCTGCAAGGACGGCCATCTGTTCTGGCACATGCTGGGGGGGCTGCACGGCGCCCCGGCCAACAGGGCGCTGACCGAATGGATGGACGAAACCCTTGCCGACAATCCGCTGCGCGAAATCAGGGACTGGCGGACCTTCGACAAGGCCGGGATCACGCAGGCGCAATGGAACCGGTTCGAGGGCGCGATCCGCCCCTTCTTCCTGACGCTGACCAAGGACCAGATCCGCACCGAAGGGAAACGACGCGGCATCAACGCCTGCGTCGCGAATGATCCGCTCGACGTGCTGAACTGCGATCATCTGGCCAGCCGCGACTACTGGTCGCTCCTGAACGACCCCGATCTGGGGCCGCTGCGCTATCCCGGCTACCTGTTCAAGACCGCCGCGGACCGCCACCGGACCCTGCGGCCCGCCCCGGCCCTGGGCGCCGATACCGATGCCGTGCTCGGCCGGGACCTCGGGCTGTCCGAGGCCCAGATCCGTGACCTGAGGAATGACCATGTTCTCTGAACAGATCGCCGCCGAGGGCGGCAGCATCACCCACCGGACCGGCCCCCTTGCCGGGCTGAAGGTGCTCGATTTCGGCTGGGCGCTCGTCGGGTCGCTGACGGGCAAGTATCTGGGCGACCACGGTGCCGAGGTGATCCGCGTCGAAAGCGCGACGCGACCGGACATGACCCGCGTGGACCGCCGGTTCTCGAAATCCTCGACCACCAGCCTCGATGACAAACCCTGGTTCGCCCATGTCAACACCTCCAAGCGCAGCCTCGCCATCGACCTGAAGAACAGGGCCTCGCGCCCGATCATCGAGGGGCTGATCCGCTGGGCCGACGTGGTGAACGAGAATTTCACCCCCGGCACGCTGGACAAGCTGGGCTATTCCGCCGACCTGATGAAGCGCCTCAACCCCGACATCATCCTGGTGTCCGGCAGCCTCTTTGGCCAGACCGGGCCCCTTGCCAACGAGTGGGGGATCGACGGGACGGGGGCGGCGATTTCCGGGCGGCTCAATCTGACCGGTTGGCCGGACCGCACGCCGATCACGCCGAATGCCGGGATCTTCGGGGATTACGTCGTGCCGCTGGTCAACGGGATCGCCGTCATGGGCGCCCTGATCCGCAGGGCCCGCGCCGGCCAGGGCACGGTGATCGATTCCAGCATGTACGAGATCAGCGCCCAGATCCTGACGCCTGCCTTTCTGGACTACCAGGTGACCGGCACCCTGCAACAGCGCCAGGGCAACCGCGTCGCGCATATGGCGCCGCATGGCGTGTTCCCGGCGCGGGGACAGGACGAATGGGTCGCCATCGCCGTTGAAACGGATGCCGAATGGGCGGCGCTGCGTCAGGTGCTGGGAAACCCGCCCTGGGCCTGCGACCCCGCGCTGACCACCCTTGCCGGGCGCAAGGCGGCCGAGGACCGCATCGAAACCGGGATCGCCGACTGGACGCGCACTCTTGACAGGTACGAGGCGATGCACAGGCTTCAGGCGGCGGGCGTGCCGGCCGGGGTGGTGCAGACCGCCGGCGACGTGGTCGAGCGTGACCCGCAACTGCGCCACCGGCAGTTCCTCCATCCGGTCGCCCACCCGATCCTGGGCGAGTTCGGCCATCAGGTGGCGCCGTTCCGGCTGTCGCAGACCCCCGCCCATCCCTGTCCCGCCCCCGCCATGGGCGAGGCCAACGATTACGTCGCAACCGGGCTTCTGGGGCTGTCCGACGAGGAATTCGTCACCCTGATTGCCGAGGAGGTCTTCAAATGAAACGCCTGCAGGACAAGGTCGCCATCGTCACCGGCGGCAGCGAGGGCATCGGACTGGCCATCTCGTGCCGTTTCGCGCGCGAGGGCGCGCAGGTGATCATCGCCAATCGCAATGCGGCAAACGGCCTGCACGCGGCGCAGACCGCGTCCGAGGGCGCCGATCACCCGGCCCGCTTCATCGCCACGGACATGGCCGACCCTCACAGCATCGCGGCCCTTGTGGCCGAGGTCGACAAGGCTTTCGGTCGGCTCGACGTGATGTGCATCAACCATGCGGTCCAGGGCGTCGACACGCGCGAGATCATGGACCTGTCGGTCGAGGCCTGGGATCTGGCGATGGATGTGAACGCGCGCGGCGTGTTCCTGATGATCAAGCATGGCGCCCCCCTGATGATCCGCTCGGGCGGGGGGTCCATCGTCACCATCGCCTCGGTCGGTGCCCTGTCGCGCTCCTCGCAGCCCGCCTATGCGGCGTCAAAGGCCGCAGCCCTCGCGGTGACCAAAAGCGCGGCCAACCACCTTGCCGAATACGGCATCCGCGCGAACGTGATCTGTCCCTCGACCATCGAAACGCCGGCCCGCTCGAAGATCGCGACAAAGGGCGGCTTCAAGAACGACGTTCTGAACATCACCGCAGCAGACAGGACTGGCCCCCGAAAGCTGACCCATGTCCTGCCGCGCTTCGGCAAACCCGAGGACATCGCCAATGCCGCCCTGTTCCTGGCATCGGACGAATCCTCGTACATGACCGCAAGCAATCTGCCCGTTGACGGCGGAACGCTGCGGCACCGCATGGATTGAGAGGGCTTCGACATGGGACGACTGGACACCAGGATTGCCATCGTGACGGGGGGCGGCAGCGGGATCGGGCAGGCCACGGCCCTGCGCTTTGCCGAGGAAGGCGCCTCGGTGATGATCGCCGATATCAACATCACCGGCGCCGCCGAAACCCGCTCGATGATCGAGACGCGCTTTGGCACGCCCGTGGCGATCCACCAGACCGATGTCAGCCAGCCCGACTCCGTGCAGGCGATGGTGGCCGAGACCGTGCGGGTTCTGGGCACGCCGACGATCCTCGTCAACAATGCCGGCATTGCCACGGGCGACAGCCTGCAATTGCACGAGGTCGACCCCGCCGTCTGGGACCGGATCCAGGCGGTGAACCTGCGCGGCCCGTTCCTGTGCTGCAAATACGTCATCCCCCGGATGATGGCGGCAGGCGGGGGGTCGATCATCAACATCGCCTCGGCGGCGGCGGTCGGCATGGCGCCGCGCGCGGCCTATGCCGCGTCAAAGGGCGGGGTCGTGGCCCTGACGCGGTCCATCGCCTTTCAATACGGCGGCAAGAACATCCGCTGCAATGCCATCTGCCCCGGCGCGGTCGAAACCGCGCTGGCGCGTCAGGCCCGGGCCAGCGGGACCTACAAGGTGCCGATCGTCGAGGCGCTCATCCAGCGACGCGCCGAACCCGAGGAGATCGCGAATGCGGTGCTGTTCCTCGCTTCCGACGAGTCCGCCTTCATCACCTCGGACGTGCTGCTGCTGGATGGCGGCGCCCTGCGACTGCGCAAGGAAGAGATCCTGCCGGACTAGGGTCCGGCGGGCGAAACCATACCGGAAAGGAACATCACATGGCGAAACCCACGCCGGGACTCCGCTTGTTCAGCACGCAATCGGGCGTCGAACTGATCGTCGTCAAGGGCGCCGACGGCGTTCTGACCTGCGCGGGCGCGCCCATGGTCACCCAAAGACCGGCACCGCCCGTCGCCGACGCGGGCGGCGCCGCGCAGGTGCAGCTGACCAAACGCTATGCCGACGCGCAATCCGGCCTCCTTGTGCTCTGCACCAGGGCGGGTTCGGGCCCTCTGGCGCTGGATGGCCGGGAACTGACGATGCAGGCCAGCCAGGCCCTGCCATCGTCCGACTGAGGAAAGACCATGACCGTCGTTCTGCCGCTGACACTGGCCGCCGAATCCCTTCCCGAACGGGTCGGTGTCCAGGACACCCTTGAGGCGCTGACCTATGCGGCGCTGGACCGGCTGTCCGGGCGTCTGGCGTCCCATGTCCGCGCCGCCGGGGTCGATTGCGTCGCCATGCTGGCGCAGAACTCGGTCGCCTTTCCCGCGCTCTTCTTTGGCGCCGCAAAGGCGGGCGTGCCCTTCGTGCCGATGAACTACCGGCTGACCGATGCGCAACTGGACCGGCAGGCGGCGCTTCTGGGCAGGGCGCTGCTGGTCACCGATCCCGCGACGGCGGGGCGGATTGCCCCGCGCGAGGGGCTGGCGATCATCGACACCCGCACCCTGATCGAGGCGGTCGCGGACCTGCCCTTGACCGACGCCGACCCCGATCCGCAATCCGAGGCCTGCTGGCTCTTTACTTCCGGCACCACGGGCGAGCCGAAAACCGCGCTCCTGAGCCATGCGAACCTGACCGCCTATGTCTTTGGCACGGTCGATCCGCTGTCCGCGACCGAGGACGATGCGGTGCTGGCCAGCGTGCCGCCCTATCACATCGCCGGTCTCGTCGGCATCCTGTCGAATGTCTTCGCCGGGCGCCGGGTGGTATTTCTGGACCAGTTCTCGGCCGAGCACTGGGTCGATCGCGCCGCATCGGCAAAGGTCACCCAGGCCATGGTCGTGCCGACGATGCTGGGGCGCATCCTCGATGTTCTTGCCGCCCGCGACGAAACCCTGCCGCATCTGCGCAGCCTGTCCTATGGCGGCGGCCGGATGCCGACCGACGTGATCCGCGCCGCGCTGGAACGCCTGCCGCATGTCGGCTTCACCAATGCCTACGGGCTGACCGAAACCGCGTCGACCATCACCCTGCTGTCCCCCGCCGATCACCGCGAAGCCCGTCTGGCCGACACCCCCGAGGTCCGGGCGCGGCTCGGCTCGGTCGGGCGTCCGCTGCCCGGCATCGAGATCGAGATCCGGAAAGCCGACGACAGCCCCGCCGCGCCGACAGAGCGGGGCGAAATCTGGGTCCGCGGTCCGCAGGTCTCGGGCGCCTATCGCGGCAAGGGGCCGACCCTGCGGGACGGCTGGTTCAACACCCGCGACGAGGGCTGGATGGACGCCGCCGGCTATCTGTTCCTCGCCGGGCGCACCGACGATGTGATCGTGCGCGGCGGCGAAAACATCTCGCCCGGCGAAATCGAGGATACGATCATCGCGATGCCCGAGGTGGCCGATGTCGCCGTGGTCGCCCGCCCCGATCGGGAATGGGGCGAGGTGCCGGTTGCCTTCGTCGTGCTCAGGCCGGGCGCCGCGCTCGCCGCCGAGGCGATCCGGTCCCGGGTGCGCGGCGCCTTGCGGTCGACACGGGTTCCGGCGGAGTTTCTGTTCGTCGCGGCCCTGCCCTATAACGAGACCGGAAAACTGCTGCGCGCCGAACTGCGCGCGCGCCTCAGGAGTGCGGCGTGACGCCGCCCTCGGTGCAGGCATCCACCAGGCCCCAGTCCAGCGCGGTGGCCACGTCCAGCGTCCTGTCGGCCAGACACATCAGCAGGGTCCTCTGCCGACCGATGCGGCGCGGGATCGACACCGTGCCCCCGCTGCCCGGCAAAAGGCCCATCGCAACCTCGGGCAGGCGCCAGGTGGTGCCGGGCTCGCAGACGACTCGCGCCGCGAAGGACGACAACTCGACACCGGCCCCGATCACCTTGCCCTGCACATGCGCCGTCAGTCGCCCGGCGCTCAGCGCGACCAGTCGCGGCAGGTCGCGCCTCAGCCGCAGATCGTGGCTGTGCAGCGGGTCGGGGTCGGCGCCGAATTCCGAAAGATCGCCGCCGATGCAGAAATGCCGCCCCAGCCCGTCCAGACAGATGGCGGTCCCCGCTGCCCCCGCGGCCGCGAAGGCGTCGCAAAGCTCGGCCCGCAGTGCGGCGTTGATGGCATTGCCCCGCACGCGCCGGTTGAGGGTCAGCCTGATCCGGGTCTCGTCCTGCCTGACCAGAACCAGCGGCGCCGACCGCGCGCGGGCAGGTCGCGCCCGAAGCGGCGGGCGTGTGTCGTGATGGCGCCGGTATTCGGACCCGGCCTGCAACATCCCATAGGCCATGCTCTCCAGGGTGAGGGCATGGCCAATCGGCAGCGATTCCGTCGCCCGCAAAAGCTGCGCCAGAACGCGGGCGGCATGCGGCGTCGCCACCATGGTTCGGCAGATCGCCGGCCAATCGGCCTCGACGGGTTGCAGGTCGACCCGCCGGGAAAGCGCGGCCTGCGTCCCGGACAGCTCCGGGGGCAGGGCCGTGATGACCGGAACCTGCGCCAGAAAATCGACTTCAGCCCCCGTCTCAGCCCCCGCGGCAGGGTCAGGCTCGACGACGACAAGGGGCGGCAGGTCCTCCCAGATCCCGGTCGCATGCCGCGCCTGCAATTCCGAAAGCCGGATCGCCTGCGGGCTGACGGGCGCCTTGTCCTGTCTCGAACTCATCCCGGTCTTCCCTGTTCGGCATCACCCATGCGCAACGCTGGCAGACCGATCAGAACCATCATTCCGCGTGAAAAGAAAGGTTGGCGATGACGCAACATCCGGAACTTGAAGGCCGCGTGGCCATCGTGGCGGGCGGCGGCTCGGCGGGCATGGGGCGGGCCAGCGCACGGGCTCTGGCCGAGGCCGGCGCATACCTCGCCGTTCTCGACATCGATGCGCGAAAGGGCCGGGAAACCGTGGACAGGCTGGTGGCGTCAGGGCATCGGGCCGATTTCTACCAGACGGACATGACCGATCCCGCCGCCGTCGAGGCCACGATGGCGGCAATAGCCACGCGCAGGGGCCGCATCGACATCCTGTTCAACAACACCGGCGTTCCGACGGAAAAGGGCAAGCGGCTGACGGATTTCAGCCCCGAGGAATGGGCAAGATCGCTCGACCTCAACCTGAACACGGCGTTCCATGGGCTTCGCTTTGCCCTGCCGCATATCATCGCCGGCGGCCGGGGCGGGTCAATCATCAACAATGCCTCCGCCTCCGGCCTCAGGGCCAATCCGACCGGCGCGCCCTATTCGACCGCAAAGGCGGGTGTCATCCACCTGACCAAGGTGGCGGCACTCGAGGTCGCCCGGTACGGCATACGGGTGAACGCGATCTGCCCCTATTCGGTGTCCCGCCGCGATTTCGACCCGCCTGCGGCCGATGCGCGCCCTCCGATCCCTGATCTGTCCCCGGACACGGATTTCGGCCCTTGGCAAAGGGCTCAGTTGCCCATGATGCGCAGCGCAAAAGGGTACGAGATCGCCGCCGTCGTTCGCTTTCTGGCGTCCGATGCCGCCTCCTGGATCACCGGCGCCGCCATCCCGGTGGACGGCGGCTCGACCGCGGGATACTTCGGCGAAGTGCGGGCCTCGATGACGGGATGACCCCGGCCGCCCACAGGGGGGGCATCCGGTCACACTCCCGCAACGTCTTGAATTTTGTCGAAATCAACGGGGGGAATGGTGCTGCAAGAGAGGATTGAACTCTCGACCTCTCCCTTACCAAGGGAGTGCTCTACCACTGAG
>CALEZJ010000053.1 GCA_937927885.1 uncultured Paracoccaceae bacterium
TCGTTGCGCGCCGAAGACATGGAGCGCGCGATTGCGTTGGGCTGATATCCCAGTTCGCGCGCCGCTTCGAGCACGCGTGCCCGGGTTGCTGCGGCGATCGGCGCGCCCTCGGAAAATGCGCGCGAGACCGCAGACTGCGACACGCCGGCCAGTCTGGCTACATCATAGGAAGTGGCGCTTTTTCGGGTCACGTCATGCATCCGCGTTGCCGGGTTGGGTTCGCAACCGATGCATCATCAGGCCATCGGGGGCAAGTGAAAGCCGCCAGATTCCTGGCCGAACCCCCGGATCTGAATCGCGTTTCTGCTTGCCTCAGCGGGATCGGGAGCCTAACATGAATGCGCATTCAATACGGGAGATTCCGATGCTGACCGAAGAGGACAAGGACGATCTTTTCGCGGCCATCTGCGACGGCGATCGCGAGACGGTGGTGTCGCTGGTGACCCGGGCGCGTGACGAGGGCGAGGATCTGGCACGATTGGTCAAGGACACGATGATCCCCGCTATGGCCGAAGTGGGCGAACTGTTTTCGGCTGGCGAGATATTCGTGCCCGAAATGCTGGTCGCCGCGCGAGCGATGCAGGGCGGTATCGACATCATCGAGCCGGTGCTGGCCGCCACTGACCACGAACCACTGGCCCGTGTCTGCATCGGCAGCGTCAAGGGTGATCTTCACGATATCGGCAAGAACCTTGTGGTGATGATGCTCAAGGGCGCGGGATTCGAGGTCGAGGATCTGGGGGTCGACGTTTCGAACGAGGCGTTTGCCGCTGCCTGCGACAGGGGCAATTCGGTGGTTTGTCTCAGCGCCTTGCTGACCACCACGCGCCCGCAGATGGTCAAGGTCATTGCCCATCTGAAAGCTTCAGGGAAGTCGGCAAAAGTGGTGATCGGCGGTGCCGTCGTCACGCAGGACTTTGCGGACATCATCGGTGCGGACGCCTTTGGCGAGGATGCGCCCGGGGCGGTACGCGCGGTCAAGCGCGCGCTCGGTCTGGCGAATTGAGCGGGGCGCGGGATGCTGGGCGCGTCGTTGGTCAATCAGGCGCGTGCCCGGATCGAGCGTCAGGCCCGCTATGCGACCGCCCTGTCACGGGGTGGCGCGCGTGCCTCGGCCTTGCGTGCCCTGTTGGACAGGGCGTGCCAGTGTGTGACGGCGCTCTCGTGCCCACAGGACCTGCGCATCCCTGTTGAGGCCGAAACGGACGGGGATGACATCCTCATTGCGCGCTCGGTGGAGCTGCGGAACCCGACTCTGGCGCGTGACTTGCGCCGCGCTGGCCGTTTGAGTGCGGGCCTCTGCTCGTTGGGCTATGATCAGGACGCGGCGTTCGACTGGGCTGAACGGGACTATGCCGTGCATCATGTGCAGACCGATCTTGCGCGCGAGACGCTGTTTGCCTTTGCACGGGCAAGCGACCGAGCCTTTCGGGCACCGCACCCGGGTTGGCGGCTGATCCGCGTGCCGGTCCAGGCCGAGGCCGCCTGTGGCGAGCGTCGCCTATGGGATCCGGCGGCGGTCCAGGCCCTGCTTGCACAATTTCCCACGCATTCCTGCCCCGTTAGCCTCACGGACACCGGGTTCTTTCGCCCGCTGCATACCGTCTTGCGCCTGAACCTGTTGCTGCCGCCTCAGGGCAGGCCCTGATCGGCGCCTTATGGTGTCTTGTCGCTGTCCTCGAACAGCGCGGCAAAACGGCGTCGGTTGAAGGGATTGCGTGGATGGGTGCCATAGACCGACATGTAGGTGTCGCGGTTGAGGCCCAGCCCCTGCAACACGACCGCGAGCACCAATCCGCCGAACACAATCGCGCCGAAGGTGGCCGCGATCCAGCCAATCCAGAATTTCGACAGCCCGCTGGCAACAGCCACGCCCGCACAGAATATCGTGAAATAGCCCGCGGTCTTGTGCCAGGCCTCGAACCACCAGCGCCGGGGTGTCATGTCGAAATGATCGCCGCCCCAGGTGGAGCGGTCCGCGGGATCGGCGGCGGGGTCCTTGCACCCGCCGTGACTGCCGCGAAACCAGGCCGACAGCCCCTGACCAAGCCCCAGGCCCAGCGTCGCCAATCCGAACCAGGCATGCAGGCTGCCGGAAAACCCGCCGGTCAGGATCATCGGCACCGCGGCCCCCCCGAGGGACAGGGCAATCACCGCGTAAAGCAGCCGCTTGTGCAGTGTCCAGCACAGTTCAGGCCGGGCCCATTTCGATGTGCCGCGCGGAATGCCCCAAGGTCCAGGTGCGATCTTGCCAAAGCGCAGGACCATCACTGCCACCGGTACTGCGACAAGCCAGAGCGCGAACATCAACGCCGCGTGGCTGTCCCAATGCAGGGCCAGAGTGATGTCGGTCAGTGGGATGCGACCTTCGGCAGGGATTTCAGAGGACATGGCCGGACCGCACAAGTGCCTCACGGTTGAACACCAGCGCGGGGTCCAGGGTGCCCCGCAACCCGGCGAGGACATTCTTTGCCGCGACAATGCCCATGCGCTCGGCCGCCTCGGCGCTGAGCGCTGCCGAATGCGGGCTAAGGACGACATTCGCTAGCTG
>CALEZJ010000054.1 GCA_937927885.1 uncultured Paracoccaceae bacterium
GGCCTGTCGTCCAGGATGTGCAACGGGGCCTCGCGGGGTGCCGACCCATCCCGTCAGGGCCGCGTAGGGTGGGGTTTCACCCCACCGTCACCGCCCTATCCGTCCGGCGCCTTGTCAGGCAGGTTCGCAATCTCGGCCAGCGCAAGCAGGCGCGACTGATCCAGATGGTCGGCCAGCGCCACCATTCCATGGACGCGGGCGTAGGTTTGAAGGTCCTCGAGAACCCGAATCATCCATTCATGCGGCATGGCGTGCTCCTGTCACTCAGGGTCAGCCTGCGGCAGCTTGGTTGAGAAAGGGTTTCGGCCGGTCAGGCTCGGGACAGGGAAAGGGCCGCCGCATTCCGGGCGGCCCTCTGGTCGTGCGCTCAGCGCCGCCCGGCCTCGAGAGCGTCCTCGAAGGTGCGCAGCCCGGTGCGCGGCGCCTGCACGAGCACGGCCATGTTGCCGGGCTTGTGCTGGTTGCGCCGCATCAGCATGTGCGCTGCCGGGATTTCGGCCCAGGGAAAGACCTCGGACATGCAAGGATCGAGTCTGCGCTCGATCATCAGCTTGTTGGCGGCGCTGGCCTGCGCCAGATGCGCGAAATGGCTGCCCTGCAACCGCTTCTGGTGCATCCACATGTAGCGCACGTCAAAGGTGCAGTTGAACCCCGAGGTGCCGGCGCAGATCACCACCATGCCGCCCTTTTTCACCACCAGCGACGAGACCGGGAACGTCGCCTCGCCCGGGTGTTCGAACACGATGTCCACGTTCACGCCCTTGCCGGTGATGTCCCAAATCGCCTTGCCGAACTTGCGCGCCTCTTTCAGCCAGGTGTTGTATTCGTCGCTGTTGACCTTGGGCAACTGGCCCCAGCATTTGAAATCGTTGCGGTTGATGACGCCCTTGGCCCCCAGCGACAGCACGAAGTCGCGCTTGCTTTCGTCCGAAATCACGCCGATCGCATTGGCGCCCGCCGTGGTCGCCAACTGCACGGCATAGGACCCGAGTCCTCCCGAGGCGCCCCAGACAAGCACATTCTGACCCGGTTTCAGATCATGAGGCGCATGGCCGAACAGCATGCGATAGGCGGTGGCGAGGGTCAGGGTATAGCAGGCCGCCTCCTCCCAGGTCAGATGCTTTGGCCGGGGCATCAATTGCTGCGCCTGCACCTTGGTGAACTGGGCAAAGCTGCCATCCGGGGTCTCATATCCCCAGATACGCTGGCTGGGCGAATACATCGGATCGCCGCCGTTGCAGAACTCGTCGTCGCCGTCGTCCTGGTTGCAGTGGACCACCACCTCGTCGCCCACCTTCCAGCGCTTGACCGCCGAGCCCACCGCCCAGACGATCCCCGAAGCATCCGAGCCCGCGATGTGATACGGCTGCTTGTGGCCGTCAAAGGGGCTGATCGGCTCGCCGCGACTGGCCCAGACACCATTGTAATTGACCCCGGCAGCCATCACCAGAACCAGCACCTCGTTGCTGTCCAGCGTCCAGGTGTCGACCACCTCGACCTGCATGGCGGTTTCGGGCTCGCCGTGACGTTCGCGCCGGATGGCCCAGGCGTACATTTTCTTGGGCACAAACCCGAGCGGCGGCATCTCGCCGATCTCGTAGAGGTCCTTTTCGGGGGCGTCGTATTTGGCAATGCCGGTGTTGACGTCGAGGGCCATGCTTCTCTCCAGATTCGCGGTGCCGCAATGCAGAATATACACCGCAGTTGCAGCATCAATAGAATCGGTCGCGCAACAATGCAACCCCCACTATCCTGATTTTGTAATTTTATGTCTCACTGACTTCGGGAAGGGTCAGGGTGGCGGATCTTGCCGGTGACTCGCCGGTCGGTTCGGACAGCAGTTGCAGCACCGATGCGGCGTAATAGCCCAGAGCCGCCGCCTGCCCCGGGGCGATGCGCAGGCCCCCGTCCTGGCGTCGCACGATGCCCCGCAATTCGAGCGAGTCGAGACCCGCCTTCAGCGCCCCCTGCACCGTGCCCCCTGGCAGGTGCAGGTTGGCGCCGCGCTGACAGGCGGCCTCGACCAGCGCCTCGGCGGTGGCCTCCAGCGCCTCACCCTCGGCCTGCCCCCCCAGTCGCACCAGAGCCGCCGCCGCCAGCGGGACCGGAAGCACCGGCACCGCGGCACGGATGCGCCCCATCAGAACCTCGGCCAGCACCTCGGTCGAGGCGCCGGGCTGATGGGTCACGAAGTCGCGCAGCGACAACGGCTCGCCATAGCAGACGGCGGCATGGCCAAAGGGGCGGAACCGCCCGCGCAGCTTTTGCCAGGCCAGCCGCGCCACCCAGCCCGCCGCCGTCGTCAGTCGCACCCCGAACCGCCGCACCCCGGTTTCGCCCGCGCGGATCAGCACCCGGTCTTCCAGCACCCGGTCATAGTTCAGCGCCACCGGAACAAAGACCACATCGCGTTCCCCCGAGGGCCGGAAATCGCGCACGATATAGTGCAAGAGGCCCTTTTTCGGCGCGCCGACGGCCCCCGTCAGGCTGAGCCCCCCTTCCGGGAACATCGCCTGCGTCACCCCCTCCTGCACCGACATCTGAACATACCGCGCCAGCACCGCGCGATAGAGCGGGCTGGAATACCGCCGTCGGATGTAATAGGCCCCCATCGCCCGGATCAGTGCCTTCAGCGGCCAGACCTGCGCCCATTCCCCCACCGCATAGGCCAGCGCCGACCGGTCCGCCGCGACCCAGGTCACCAGCACATAATCCATGTTGCTGCGATGATTCATCACGAAGACCACGGCCGAACGCGGATCTACCCCTTTCAGCGCGCGGTCGTTCCCGTGCCCCAGATGCACCGAATAGAACATCCGGCTGAGCCTGCGCGCGACGGCGATGGCAAAACCGAAGTAGGTGGCGGTCGAGAACCCCGGCACGATCTCGCGCGCGTAGGATTGCGCCTTGGCAAAGGCGACCGACCGGGGGACTTTTTCGGTCAGCGCGTAGTCGGCAACCGCCTCCATCACCTGCGGATCATAGACCAGCCGGGTCACGTAATCCTGTCGGCGCACCAGCTTGAAGGGCTGGATCGGGCGTTCCAGCCGCTTGTTCAGTTCCTCGACCGCGCGTTCCATCCGGCGGCGAAAGAACCAGCGCACCGAGGGAAACAGGAAATGCGACAGGAACGACGCCCCTGCAAACAGCAGGATCAGGACCATCAGCCAGAGCGGGACGATGACGGGCTCGAACATGGCGGCAGAGTGTCAGGAACGGCGACGCGGGGCAATGGGGGGTCAGGCGAGCCAGCGGAAGGCACGGGTCAGGAACGTCGGCGCCTGATCGGTCACGGGGGTCCCATGCGCCATCACCACCTGCCGCACCGGCCAACCGAGGATGCGCGCCAGCCCCGTGCGCGCGGCGGCGCGCGGGCGGGTGGCGAGGCGGAATTTCAGGGGCACCGCGGGCTCGGGCCCGGTCATGCCGTCCATGCCCGCGACCAGCGCCCGCCAGCCATGATACCAGCCGCGAGGCATCTGTTGCAGAAGATCGGTGAACAGCACCGTGCCGCTGGCGTGGTGGAACAGAACCACCTCGGGCGCGATGGAATTGGGCATCAGCACCTGATCCAGTTGTCCGGCCCAGTCCGCCGGTGCGGCGTCGCCAAGATCGGCGGCAAGGGTCAGGTCCGGCCGCTTTGCCCGCAGTCCCGGCGCGGGATGGATCCGCGCCTCGGGACAGGCGGCGGCCCAGCCCGCAAGGTG
>CALEZJ010000055.1 GCA_937927885.1 uncultured Paracoccaceae bacterium
GCACATCGTCATAGCCGACGACCGACACATCGGCGGGGACGCGCAATCCCAGACCAAAGCGCAATTCGTCCATTACGGCAAAGGCCATGTGGTCGTTGCCAACAAAGATCGCATCCGGACGTCTTGGACCAACTGACATCTCACGCGTCACGGCGGCAGCGGTGTCGCGCGAATACATGCCGTCGACCATGGCGAACGGGTCCATCCCGGCCGCTGCCATCGCCTGCCGGAACCCTTCGGCGCGGTCGCGCCCGGTTGAAGACCCCTGCCAGCCCATCACATGCGCGATCCGCTGGTGCCCCCCGGCGATCAGGAATTCGGTTGCCCTTCGCCCGCCGACGATATTGTCCGAGGTGACGTCCGTAAGCCTCGGGTCGTCCTGCCCGCGGTTGAAGTTTACGACCGGGATTCCTTCGGCCGACAGCCGCGCTGTCAGGTCGTTTGACATCGAGACCGAGGCCGTGATGATTCCGTCAACACGGTAATCGATCAGATCGCGGACGACCTCGGCCACCTTGTCGGTGGCATTCTCTGCCATGAAGACGAGAATGTGATAACCGCGCGCCTGCAGCGCGTGGCTGAGCCTTTCGATGGCGAGCGGATAGAACTGGTTCTCCAGATAGGCGACGACCAGACCGATGATGCGTGTGCTCCCGGTGATCATCGCGCGTGCCAGCGGGTCCGGGCGATAGCCCAACGCTTCGGCCGCCGCGCGCACCTTTTCGACGGTGGCTTTCGACGCCGATGCCCCGGGAGTAAAGACCCGGCTGACGGCGGATTGGCTGACGCCTGCGCGGCGTGCCACGTCCATTGCGGTGATCTTGGGCGGGGTGCCGGTCATTCCGCGGTCCAGCCTCCGTCGACAATCAGATGCGTTCCCGTCACCAGGGCCGATGCCTGCGAGGCCAGAAAGACGACGGGCCCCATCAGATCCTCGATCTCGCCGACGCGGCCGAGTTTGATCTTTGACAGGATCCAGGCGTGGCGTTCGGGGTCTTGAAGGGTCTGCTCTCCCAAAGGGGTGCGGATGAAAGTGGGGCAGAGCGTGTTGACGCGCACCCCGTGTGGCGCCCATTCCAGCGCCATCGCCTTGGTCATTCCTTCTAGCGCGTGCTTGGTCGCGCAATAGACGGCCCGGTCCGGCCCGCCAACATGGCCCATCTGGCTGGAAATGTTGATCAGGCTGCCCGGCCTGCCTGCGGCAATCAGTCCGCGCGCAACTTCGCGCGTCAGAAAGTAGGCTGCGCGCAGGTTCAGGGCCATGGCAGCGTCATAGTCGGTAACGGTGGTGGCAAGCGCAGGTGCATGGCGCGCCAGCCCCGCCGAATTCACCAGTACATCAAAAGGCCCCTGCGCCGCCAGGGCGCGGGCGGTGGTGTCTAGGTCGCAGATGTCCAGTGCCAGTGCCTCGGCTCGGCCTCCTTCGGCAAGGATAGCATCCCGCACCGACTCCAGTTCGGCGACGCGGCGAGCAACCAATGTCACCTCGGCCCCTGCCTGCGCCAGGGCCGCCGCCGCGCCCAGCCCGATGCCCGACGAGGCGCCGGTGACCAGCGCGCGTTGGCCATCGAGGCGAAAGGAAGGGATGCGCGGCAGGATCATTCCGCCGCCATCCCGTAGCCCACGTTCTTGCCGCCGTAGCGGCGCACGCGGATGTTGCATTGTTCGGCATGGCCCACGAAGCCTTCGAGCATGCACAGACGCGATCCATACTCGCCGATGAGCGTCGCTGCCGCGTCGGTGGTGACACGCTGATAGGAGTGGGTTTTCAGAAACTTGCCCACCCACAGCCCGCCGGTATAGCGCCCGGCCTTCTTTGTCGGCAGCGTGTGTCGCCATTTGCCACATTGGTGCGCGGTCCCAGGAACAGCGCGCCATAGCTGTGCATGTTGGCCAGATACCAGTCGTCGCGGTCGGTCATCACCTGTACATGCTCATAGGCCATGTCGTTGGCGACGTGCAGCATCTCGTCATGTGTGTCGCACAGGATTACGTCGCCGTAATCGCGCCAGGAAACAGAGGCGGTGTCGCGCGTGGGCAGGATGGCCAGCAGGCGGTCCACTTCGGCCAGGGTCCCCTCGGCCAGTTTGCGCGAATTGGTGATCAGGCAGGCGGGCGAGTTATAGCCATGTTCGGCCTGTCCCAGCAGGTCGGTCGCCACCATCTCGGCATCCACGGTGTCATCGGCGATGACCATGGTTTCGGTCGGGCCGGCGAACAGGTCGATGCCTACCCGCCCGTAGAGCTGGCGCTTGGCCTCGGCGACAAAGGCATTTCCGGGACCGACCAGCATGTGCACGGGCTCGATGCTGGCGGTCCCCAGTGCCATGGCGCCGACTGCCTGCATGCCGCCCAGCAGATAGATTTCATGCGCCCCACCCAGATGCATTGCGGCAACAATGGCGGGATGGGGCGCGCCCTTGAAGGGGGGCGCACTCGCCACGATTCGCGGCACACCGGCCACCGTGGCGGTCAGCACCGACATATGGGCGGATGCGACCATGGGGAACTTGCCGCCCGGTACATAGCAGCCCACCGATCGTACCGGGATGTTGCGGTGTCCAAGGATCACGCCGGGCAGGGTTTCGATCTCGATATCCGTCATGCTGGCGCGCTGCGCCTCGGCAAAGCGGCGAATCTGTGTCTGCGCAAACCGGATATCCTCCATGTCGCGGAGGGAGACCTTCTGCAGCGCGGCTTCGATTTCGGACGGCGTAAGCCGGAAGGAGGGACGCGACACACCATCGAATTTCGCGCTGAGCTCGGCAATCGCTGCGTCACCCCGGGTTTCGATGTCTTTCAGCGTCGCCTCTACGGTGGCGCGTACCCGTGCGTCATCCTCGGCACGCTCGGCTTCGGGTTTGCCGGATTTCAGGGGTTGGATGGCCATGGCGGCACCTCATTCAGGGATATCAAAGGGGTGTGGCGGGGTCTTCTCGCCGCGATCAAAGGTTTCCCAACCCTCACCCGTGAAGACATCACGGCCAAGCTGGAGCAGGACAAAGGCCAGATCGACGGAAACCGGGTTGTCCTTGATGCGGCCATCCTCGACGCGCCAGAAATCCATGTATGGGATGGTGACGCGCCTGCCGGTTGCTGGAATGCCCATGAAGGGGCCGGAATGCGTGGCCTCGATCCGACCGAAACAGGCCGCCCAGTCGCCATCGGCAAGGAATTTCTCGGTCTCGTAGATGCGATCGGTGAAAGCGGCACGCAGAGGGAGTTGCCAGTTGCGGCGAAACTCGGTGATCCCCCGTTTGACGCCGCACCCGCAATTGCCACGCCAGAGGAAGTCCTCGTGGAAATGCGCGGCCATGTCGTTCGAATTGGCGCCGAGAGCGGCCTCCATGCGTTGGATCACCGCCAGCGTTGCGCGTGAGCGGTCTGCGTGGGTTCGGACGTCCTCGGTCATTCCGGCACCTCGATGCCGGGGAACAGATCGACGCCGAATTGCAGCATGGCGTGGGGGATATCGACAACGACCCAGTTTTCGGTCAACAGGTCGCCCTCGCGGCGCCACCAGTCGCACACCCGGAAAAAGGTCATCAGGCCGGTTGGCTGCGCGCCGAGGAACGGTCGCACCGAAACGCCCGACAACGACGGCCAGCCACCGGAACAGGTGTAGCGCCCGTCGCCAAAGCGCGTAAAGTGCCGGGTGCGTCCATTACCCAGCGATCCGCCGCCCCACCCTTCGAAGCTCTGTTCGAAGGGGACTTGGAACCCTGCAAAGCGATCAATCCCCTGATAGCTCCCAAAGGCTGCGGTGCCGTACCACAGCATGTCTGGATGCCAGTACGGGCGCCATGCTTCGTCCCTGGTGGCCAGTCTGCCCAGCATCTCGGTGACGATGGCGTAGGACCGAGATGACTCGGCCGGATCGCTGTCGTCCCAATTCATCCCGTCGGGCACCATCGGCCCGGGCAACAGCCCCGAATAGCCGGGCTGCAAGGGCAAGGGATACTGGCCACTGGCAATCATAAGTTCTGGAAGATCAAGGAAAAGGTAGCTTTCGACCGCCAGGCCGTTCTCGATCCGGTGAAACTCGCCGTAGCGCAGGAAGGCCAGCCGGTTTGTGGCACGGATGCCCAGCCAGTCCTGTTCGAAAGTGCCATAGAAATACCCAATCGAGGTGACCCAATCGCCACCCTCGAACTGCCCTGCCATCACCAGGTCGCTACGCCGATGCAATCTGGCAAAGCTGGCGCGCAGCGGGTCGATCAGTCGCCGGATCAGGGCGTCCGGCCCGGTGCAAAGGTTGAAAGGATGCACCACATGGATTGCCGCGTCCGGCGCAAGAAACGATTGCAGCGCGGCATCCACTGCGGAATGCGGCGCCAGCGCGAAGGCGTCGATAAGGGGGCGATAAAGAGACTTCGGCGATGACATGGACTGACCTCAGACCGCGATCCGGTTCCCGGTTTCCGCATCGAACAGGTGACAGATGCGCGCGGGAACATGGGCCGCGATGGGCGTGCCGATCGGGGCCAGGAAGTCCTTTGCGGTCTTGATCGAGACCAGTCCGCCGCCTGCCTGCACGGTCGCCATCGAGGAATCGCCCAGAAGCTCCATCGAATAGACCGGCGCGGCAATCTCGCCCTCGGGTGCGATGCGCGCATCCTCAGCCCGAAAGCCCAGCGTCAAGGGGCCGTCGGCGACGCCGGCAAAGCCGGGTATGCGCGCGTGTTGGGCCTCGAACACGCCCCCGATCATGCGTCCCGAC
>CALEZJ010000056.1 GCA_937927885.1 uncultured Paracoccaceae bacterium
GCCAAAGACCGCGGCGAACAGGAGCGGCACCAGCGGCAGCCACAGCATCTGCCGCCGGACCACCCGCATCCAGCCAATGGGCTTGCGCTGCATTGCTGGCCTCAGAATTCCCGTTCCCACCAGCCCTTGCCGCTGCGCGGGTCCACGTAGACGACAATCTCGGACCCCACGGGGGGCAGTTGCGACTCGTTGAAGGCGGTGGTGCGCTGCACCTTCACGCCGTCATCCCATTCGACCGAATAGGATTTCGACCGTGCCTTGCCGATCTTGTGATGGGCCAGAACGCGGGCGGTGCGCCGTTCGCCGTCGCGGGCGGCGCGCTTTTGCGCGGCGATCCCGCGCCGCAGCGCCCAGAGGCAGGCCAGCGTGCCGACACCCAGAGCCACCGCCAGCCAGACCAGCCAGCGCGCCCCGCGTGCGGTTTCGCCGGCGACGGATTCGGCCACGTTCGGGTTCGAGGCGGCATAGCGCACCGGCACCCGGGATCCTTCGGCCGTGGCGTCATGCACGCTCTGCGAGACCGCGCGGCGATAGCGGATGTTCGATCCCGCGGGGAGGGTGAATTCCACCAGCAGGTAATGGTTGCGCCGGATCGAGCCCGAGGAATTGCGCTGCGTGGTCGTTTCACGCCCGACGACGGTTCCGGTGGTGTCAACCCCCTCGCTGGCGAGCAGCCGCGCATCGCGGTTTTCGATGACGGCGAGCGGGGTAAAGATCAGCGCGCCGATGAAACAGACAAGGGCCAGCCAGGTCCACAGATGGCGGCCATAGGTACGAAAGGAAACGCTGGGTCTGGTCATGATGGGTCCTGAAAAGGGTTCGGTCTGAAAACGCCGTCCCGCCAGGGGCCCGGCACCCCGATCCTTGCACGTCCCGAAATACCTTGCACGTCCGATTTGCGCCGATCAATCGGCCGCCAGCGCCCGCGCTGCGGCCTCCAGCGCGCCCTCGCCATGGGCAATGCCCAGCGCCTTCAGCCCGGTGTCGATCACCGCCAGCACGCCCAGCGTCATATGGGCGTTCACATGGCCCATGTGGGCGATGCGGAAAAAGGCGCCTGCTTCGGGTGTGCCGGGTTCGGCCATGCCCAGCCCGATGCCCAGGGTCACGCCGGCCTCGGACTCGCACCAGCGCCTGAGGCGCGTGCCGTCATCGCCCGACAGCCGCACCGCCGTGACCGAATGGCCCCGCGCCGCCGGATCGGCGATGTTGAGCGCAAAGGCCCCGCCCTTGCCCCAGGCCTCGGACGCTGCCCAGACCGCGCGGGCCAGGCG
>CALEZJ010000057.1 GCA_937927885.1 uncultured Paracoccaceae bacterium
GGGGCGCGTTGATCGCTTCGGTCAGCCAGCCGAACTTGTCCGCTCGATAATGATGTTCTCACCGGACAGCGCCATCGACGGGGCCGTCCTGGATGTCGTCCTGCGCAAGGCAGAGGAAATTCGCAAAGCTACAGGGATCACGGTTCCTTTGCCTGACGAACGGGGGCCAGTCACCGATGCTCTGATGGCTGCCGTCATGCTGCGGCAGGGAAAATCCCAGCAATTGGCATTCGACTTGCGCCTTGAAGACGGCACTCGGGCGATGGAAGCGCGGTGGCGCGATGCCTCCGAGAACGAAAAGAAATCCCGAGCGCGTTTCGCCCAGAATGCGATGAAGCCGCAGGAAGTAGCCCCCGAATGGGAGAAGGTCCGCACCCTGCTTGGGTCGCCTGAAGACGCCAAGGTCTTCATCGAGCGGGCCATGTCGCGCTTCGGCGTGCCGCTGGAACCACGCAAGTCCCTTCTGGTTGCCCATGTCCATGCGCTGGAGGCAGGCCTGAAGGAACGTCTGGCCCAACACAGCCTGACCGGCTCGGTTCGTCTTGCCATGACTGAACCCGCGCCCTCGGGGACTGCGCTTCTCACCAGGACACATCCCCTGACCGCAACTCTCGCAGAGGCGCTGGTCGAGGCTTCGCTGGATCCGGAGGCGCTGTCCGGTCTAGGGATTGGCCGGGTTGGTGCCTGGCCCACCTCAGCGGTCCAGCAAATGACCCGGCTGGCACTCCTTCGGATCCGGTTCAAGCTGACGGTTCATGCGCGAAAGGAGCGCCTGCTCCTCGCCGAGGAAGCCGCCCTTGTCGCGATGCAAGGTGGCAGGATTGTCGCGGCCGGCGAAACCGCCCGTGAACTTCTGAACACGCCTGCTGACGCTGACCTCGCGCCATCAGCCCGCGACCGTTTCATCGTCAAGGCCAAGGAGGATCTGCCCGGCCTGCTCGACGGCCCGTTGGCTGAGTTCGTCAAATCGCGTGCCGAAGAACTCATGCAGGATCATGCCCGCCTGCGCGCCGCCGCCGGATCGGCCTCGCGTGTCACGGTTGAGGCTGTTCTGCCGCCCGACGTGATCGGCCTTTTTGTTCTGATGCCGAGCGAGGTCTGATCATGGCGCGCAAACCAATCGTCGACATGTCCGCCTGGCCGTCACTCAGCCTCGAAGGCAACCTGATCGCGCCCGCCATGGTGGCAACAGCAGACCGCCGCGAAGCGTCCGAGCAGACCGAGTCTGACTATCACATCCGCAAGGGTCTGACGATCCGCGAGGAAATTTCGACCGCTTTCCGCGTCGGCCAGTCGCATTTCGACACCTTCGCCAGGACCGACAATCCTTCGGCCGAAGCGACGCGGCGCTTCATCAAAGCCTTCCTGCAGGAAACTTTCGGTTTCGACGACCTCGCCCCGGCGGATGGCACCTTGTCCTTCATCGCGGGCGGCCGGGTGCCGGTCGTCGTCGTACCCCCTTCGGACGAAAAACTCGACCGGCGCAGCGCGACCCTTTCGACCGACCGCACACGCTCTCCGGCCTTCGCGCTTCAGGACCACCTGAACGAGCATGGCGAAACCCTCTGGGGCCTCGTCACCAATGGCACCCTTATCCGCCTGATGCGCGACAACGCATCGCTGACCCGCCCCGCCTATATCGAAGCCGACCTCTCCCAGATCTTCACCAACGAGGATGCAGCCTCCTTCGCCGTTCTCTGGCTGCTGATCCACCGCACCCGCTTTGGCGTCGCTAGCGCCCCCGCGACCGACTGCGCGCTGGAGCGCTGGCGCGATGCCGGGTCGAAAGAAGGCGAAGCTGCCCGCTACGAGCTCGCCGGTCAGGTCCAGATCGCGCTCAAGGTTCTCGGCTCCGGCTTCCTCGAGGCCAACCCCGACCTCGCCACACGTCTGAAATCGGGCGAGATCAACCTGACCGAGTGGTTCAACGAACTCCTGCGCCTCGTCTATCGCCTGATCTTCCTGATGGTGGCCGAGGATCGCAACCTCCTGCACCCCGAGAAGGCCAAACCCGACGCCCGCAAGCTTTACGCCGAAGGCTACAGCCTCGCCGCCCTGCGCGCCCAATGCTACCGCGCCGCCTCGTGGGACAAACATCACGACCGCTATGAGGGCATCAAGATCGTTTTCCGCGCGCTCGCCCATGGGCAGGACACGCTGGCGCTTCCGGCCCTTGGCGGGCTTTTCTCCGACGACAAGCTGCCCCCCCTCGAAACCGCCCGCCTGCGTAACCGCGCCTTCATGGAGGCGCTCTATCGCCTCTCCTGGCTCGACCAGAAAACCGGCATGGTCCCCGTCAATTGGCGCGCGATGGAGACCGAGGAACTGGGCTCGGTCTACGAATCCCTCCTCGAACTGCAGCCGCAACTGGGCGATGACGGCAAGACCCTGCTCTTCGCCTCCGAGGCCGCCGAGCAGAAGGGCAACCAGCGCAAGACCACCGGCTCCTACTACACGCCCGACAGCCTCGTTCAGGCGCTGCTCGACACGGCACTCGACCCCGTGCTGGACAAGACCGAGGCCGAGGCGGACGATCCGGAGAACGCGCTGCTGAACCTGTCGGTCATCGACCCGGCCTGTGGTTCGGGCCATTTCCTGCTGGCCGCCGCCCGTCGTATCGCCACGCGAGTGGCGCGCATCCGCGCCGATGGCACGCCCTCGCTTGCCGATTTCCGCCATGCGCTGCGCGATGTCGCGCGGTCCTGCCTGCACGGGGTGGACCGCAACCCGATGGCGGTGGAGCTGACCAAGGTCGCGCTGTGGATCGAGACGGTGGACCCCGGCCTTCCCCTCGGCTTCTTTGACGCGCAGATCCGCTGCGGCGATGCGCTGCTGGGGGTCTTCGATCTGAACGCACTGGATCAGGGCATCCCCGACGCGGCCTACAAGCCCTTGACCGGCGATGACAAGGAAACTGCGAAATACTATCTCCGGGCGAACAAGGACGCCAAGGCGGGTCAGGGGCGGTTGGATTTCTTCGGCGGCAGGTCGCGCCTGCCTGCCATGCGCCCGATCACCACCGAATATACCGGCTTTCGCGCGCTGACCGAGGATACCATCGCCGATATCAAGACCAAGGACCGGACGTTCCGCAGCCTTCGGGAAAGCCACGGTTTCCGCAAGCTCGAGGTCGCCTGCGATCTCTATGTCTCGGCCTTCCTGTTGCCAAAGATCGGCGGCGCGCCAGCATCGCGCGGTTCCAGCACGATCCCGACGACCTCCGATGTCTGGCAGGCGATGGATGACGGTCAGGTCTGGGGGCCGTTGATCGGGCGTGGCGAAGCGGTAGGCGTATCACGGGCCCTCCATTGGCCGCTTGAGTTTCCCGACATCATGCAGCGCGGCGGCTTTGACGTGGTGCTGGGCAACCCGCCGTGGGAGCGGATCAAGCTGCAAGAGCAGGAGTTCTTTGCCACCCGATCGCCCGAGATCGCCAATGCCCCGAACAAGGCCGCCCGCGACCGGCTGATCAAGGCACTGGCAGGTGCCGCACCGGGCAGCGCGGACCGTGCGCTGCTCGATGCCTTCACGGCTGCCAAGCGCGAAACCGAAGCGACGAGCGAATTCGTCCGGGTGCCGGGCGAAGATGGCGGGCGCTTTGCCCTGACCGGTCGCGGCGACGTGAACACCTATGCACTGTTTGCCGAACTGTTCGCCAATCTCGCGCGGCAGCGCGCCGGGGTGATCGTGCCCACGGGCATTGCCACCGACGCTACCACTGCGCCCTTCTTCGCGCATCTGGTGGCGGAAAAGCGTCTTATCTCGCTCTACAGCTTCTACGAGGTAAGGCTCGTATTTCAGGCGACAGATGATCGGAAACCGTTTTGCCTGCTGACTTTGGGCCCAACGAAGTCTGCCCCCGTTTTCGCATTTTCGATCCGTTCTATTGCCGAGCTTGAGTTCCCAGAAAAGGTATTTTCACTACAACCTGAAGAGATTGCCGCAATCAACCCGAACTCTCTTACCGCGCCAGTCTTCCGCTCCCGCTCGGATGCTGAACTGACTGCGAAAATTTACCGCAACGCCCCAGTGCTTATGGAAGAAAGCAATGGTGCCACGAGGAACCCTTGGGGCGTAAGTTTTGCACGCCTGTTCGACATGTCGAACGACAGTGGCCTGTTTCGCATTGCTGCTGACCTGGCCAAGGAAGGCTTTGTGCGTGACGGCACCGACTGGGCCGACGCAGGCACCAGCGTTGCACGAGGATTACTGACTGTAGAAGGCAGTGGCGCGGGATCTTCTGATCTCACTGGCGCTGGCTCGCGCGGCCCGGAGCGGTTCGTGCCGCTTTATGAAGGGAAAATGATCTGGCATTTTGATCATCGTTCTACTCGTTTCACCGGCGAGGCGGAGCAAACAGAGACGGTTCCGAACGAAGAAAAAATCGATGTTTCGGTTGAGAACACCCCAAGATACTGGGTGCCCAAAGACGAAACTGAAACCAGACTTCTTGATCGCGCATTTAAGCATTCTTGGATTATCGGATTTCGCGATGTGACGGCAAATTCGGTAGAACGAACTACTGTATTTTCTTTTATACCAAGGACGGCGGTTGGCCATACGATGCCAGTAGTTCGAGTAGAAGGCAGTCCGGCGGCTGCGGCTGGTTTCGTAGGTGCGATGAACTCGCTGGTATTGGATTTCGTGGCCCGCCAGAAGGTCTCGGGACTGCATCTCACCTACGGTTACCTCAAGCAATTCCCCATCCTTCCCCCTGACTTCTACACCGAACTCCGCCTCGCCTTCATCACCCCGAAGGTGCTGGAACTCGCCTATACCTCGCACAGCCTCTCCCCCTTCGCGCGCGATCTGGGCCATGACGGCCCGCCCTTCGCCTGG